>CBFHCJ010000309.1:0-7733 GCA_965654005.1 uncultured Streptomyces sp.
GACCATGCTTTGAAGGGCGAGCAGCAAGTCGCGTCCAAGGTGGGGCGGGGAGAACGCGTTCTTCATGACTTCGCCGAACTCAAGACCGCGGGCGCCACCCTCGCGATCGCCGGCACCCGCACCGTCCCGCTGTTCGCCCCGGGCTCTGCCCGCCCGGCGGACAACCACAGCGTGATCACCGAGTTCCTCGTCGACGACGTGGACCGCGTTCACCAGAACCTGACCGGCTTCGTCACCGACTTCGTCACCGAGCCCACCACGATGCCCTGGGGCAACCGGTCGCTGCTGTTCCGCGACCCCGACGGCAACCTCGTCAACTTCTTCACCCCCGTCACCCCAGCGGCCATCGAAAAGTTCGCACGCTGACGCCACGCACAGCCGCTCACGCGGGAGCCCTGAGATCCCAGGGCTCCCGGTGAACTGCCGCCGACTCCAGGAGCGCCACCGGCAGGGGACATCGGAACGTACCGCTGACCCCCGAAGGACGTCTGCGCTTGTGTCTGCGGATCGACGCCGGACGTCCGATCGCGTACGTCTCCGCGGAAGCTGGGATCTCCCGCCGCTGCCGGGCCAAGTGGTACGCCCGCTGGCGCGCGCACGGCGAGAACGGACTGCTCGACCACTCCTCCCGCCCCGCCACCAGCCCCGCCCGCACCCCCTCGGACACCGCTGACCTGGTGGAGGCATTGCGGCGGCAGACCAAGCACGGCCCCGCGAGACTCGCCGCCGACCTTCAACGGCTGCACGGCATCACCGTCGCGCCGGCGACCGTCCACCGCATCCTGGTGAGGCGAGGACTCAACCGGCTCCGCGACCTCGATCCACCGATCGGCGAGCAGCTGCGCGAGGTCATCCGCTACGAGCACGACCGGGTTGGCGACCTGGTCCACGTCGACGTCAAGAAGCTCGGACGCATCCCGACCGGCGGCGGCTGGCGCATGCACGGCGTCGGCACCGACGCCGCCCGCGCCTCCAAACGCTCCGGTCCCGGCACCGGCAAGGTCGATACACGTACTTGCATTCTGCGCTCGACGACCACTCCCGGCTCGCCTACACCGAGGCCCTGGACGATGAGAAGGCCGTCACCGCGGTCTCCTTCTGGCACCGGGCCGTTGCCTTCTTCGCCGCCCACGGCATCGCACCGATCCGCCGCTGCCTCACCGACAACGGCGCGTGCTACCGGTCTACGACCTGGGCTGACGCGCTCGCCGCGACCGGTACGAAGCACAAGCGGACCAGGCCGTACACGCCGCGCACGAACGGGAAGGTGGAGAGGTATAAGTGCGCCACGAGGCACTCTGTCGTATCCCCGGTGCAGCCGGGGCGCACGTGCCCGCCGCAAGGGCGACCGTGCTGAAGTGCGTTTGCTCTACCGGCAGTTGCACCGTCTCCCCAGTCAGGATCCCAACGATCCTGACTACCGGAGGCTGCGATACGTGCGCTATGCCGACGACACCCTCCTCGGATTCGTCGGGCCGAAGGCCGAAGCCGAAGGAATCAAACAGCGTCTGGCGACGTTCCTGCGTGACGACCTCAAGCTGGAACTGCCAGGAGAAGACGCTGATCACCCACGCCCGGACAGGCAGGGCGCGATTCCTCGGCTACGAGATCTCAACCGCGAGAACGGACCGCAGAACACGCCGACCGTCCGCATCGGACCGGCGCAACCGCCGCTCCGTGAACGGGACGATCGTCCTGCACGTTCCCGTCGACGCGATCAAAGCCAAGTACGCCCCCTATGGCACGGGGAAAACCCGCTTGCCAGAACTCGCTCGTGAACGAATCCGACGATGTCATTGTCGGCAAATTCGGCATCATGCCGAGGGACAACAGGAAGGAACTGGTAGCCCGATTCGGAGGGATTCCCCTTAAGCGGCAGAAGACGGCAGAGTTGACCGACCGTCTGACCGGTTCCGTCTGTCCCCACAAGGCTACGAGCTCGCCCACTTAGCCGGGAAAGACGGGGCGGATCCGCCGGACTGCACGAATCCGGCGCGGGGGCTGGACGGGCCGGACGTCCATGCCCCCGCGCCTTGTTGCCGGCCGCTCGCGATGGTTTCAGCTGAGGTGGTCGGCGACAAGGGCAGCAAATTCGTCGGGGGTGGCGAGGCGGATGCCGAGGTCTTCGGCTTTGGCGCGCTTGGACCCGGCGTTTTCGCCGGCGACCACCAGGGTGGTCTTCTTGGACACGCTGGTGGAGGAGCGGCCTCCGGCCCGTTCGATAAGTTCGTTCATCTGGTTACGGCTGAGCTGCTGGAGCGGCCCGGTCATCGTGCCGGTGACCACGACGGTCATCCCGGCGAGCGGGCTGGCGGCTGGGGCCAGGGCCTCTGGCGTGGCGCGGCTGGTGCCGGTGTCCGCGGTGGCTGCCGATGGGGGAGTGGCGCCGGGCTCGGTCATGTTCACCCCGGCCGCGGTGAGTTTGTCGATGAGCGGGGCGAGTTCGGCGAGTTCGGCGACGATGGACGGTGCTTTCTCGGCGCCGATGCCTTCGACCTGCTGCAGAGTCTTGGCGTCGGCAGCTCGGATGTCGTCCATGGTGGCGAACTGCCGGGCGATGCGTCGGGACATGGAGCGGCCCGTCCCCCGGACGCCGAGTGCGCACAGCACCCGCGACAGGGGTTGGGTTTTGGCCGTGGCCAGGGCAGCGAGCAGGTTGTCGGTGCTGGTCTCACCCATCCGCTCCAAGGCGAGGAGCTCGTCGCGGGTGAGGGTGAACAGGTCGGCGAGATCGGTGACCAGGCCGGCTTCCACGAGTTGCACGACCCGGGTGGCGCCCAGGCCTTCGATGTCGAGTTGGTCGCGACCTGCGGCGTAGGAGAGGGAGGCGACCAGGTGGCAGTTGCGGCCCTGCTCGCAGCGCCAGCGTTCCTCGCTGGTGTCGATGCCGGACCCGCAGCGCGGGCACGCCTCGGGGAACACGATGGGCTGCTCGGCGCCAGTGCGCAGGTGGGCGACGGGGGCTTCGATGCGAGGGATGACGTCGCCGGCGCGGTGGACCATGACGTGGTCGCCCAGGCGCAGATCGCGGCGGGTGATGTCGGCCGGGTTGTGCAGCGTGGCGTAGGTGATGGTGGAGCCGTCGATCTCGACCGGTTCCAGGACGCCGCGTGGGGCGATGATGCCGGTGCGGCCGACGTTCCACTCGACGTCGAGCAGCTGGGTGATCTTCTCGACAGCGGGCAGTTTGTAGGCGATCGCCCAGCGCGGGGCGCGCGAGCCGGATCCGGCGGCCTGCTGATCAGCGGCCAGATCGGCCTTGATGACGATCCCGTCGATACCGAAGGGCAGCTGGGCGCGCAGTGCGGCAATTTCCTGCACACGGGCCAGGACAGCGTCGGGGGTGGCGGCGGTGATGCCGGGCACCTGAGTGGTGACGGTGGTGTGCATACCGAGCTCGGCGGCCAGGGCCATGAGCTCACTGTGAGCGAGAGCGCCCAGCCGTATGGCCAGGTCGGCATCGGTCTCGGACATCGGCAGCAGGCCGTAGCCGAAGAACGTCATCGGTACTGTGTAGGCTCGGTCCTTGGCTCGCAGCGTGCCCGCCGCGGCGTTGCGCGGATTCGCGAACGGCTGCCCGCCGTGTGCGGTGCGCACCTCGTTGGCATGCTCGAACTGTGCGGTGGTCATCAGCACTTCGCCGCGTACCTCCACCGTGACCGGCTCGGCCAGTTCGTCCGGGAGGCCCTCTATGGTGCCGATCGCGTGTGAGACGTCCTCCCCAGCCGTCCCGTCGCCACGGGTGATCAGCCGGGTCAGTCGGCCCTGGGTGTAGCGGGCGGCGATGGCGAGTCCGTCGAGTTTCGGCTCGATGCTGAAGCGTTCCGCCTCGTGGCCGATCCGGCGGGCCAGGGAGGCCGCCCAGGCGGTGAATTGCTCCGGTGAGAACACGTTGTCCAGGCTCAGCATCGCCACCGTGTGGGGGACATCGCCCTCGGCCGCACCGCCGGCGACCTTCCCGGTCGGCGAGTCGGGCAGTATCTGGTCGGGATGATCGGCCTCCCAGGCGGCGATGCCCCCCAGGAGCCGGTCGTAGGCGTCGTCATCCAGGGGCGAGGTACCGCCCGCGTAGTAGGCGGCCGCAGCCTTCACGGCGTCCTCGACCGCCTGCGCGTAGGCGGCGGCATCCACGATCTGCGCAACGGGTGTCGTCATGCCCGCCATCCTGCCTGCCACCACTGACAACGTCCTCGTACGCGCATCCCCACGCCGACGTACCGGCGTACCTTGAAGGTCATCGCCGCCGGCGGACGGATTGCGGGCCCGGCCGCCGAGGAGCCGCTGACCCGCATGATCGGCGAGGACACCCTCGGCTGGCTCAAGAGCAGCTTCTTCAGGACCGAAGTGGCCACTGCCTGGAGCACCGGCTGAAGGGCCCTGCGAGTGCGATCTCTATCTCTGTTGCTCGAAGTTCCTCAACACCAGTGAGTACGCTCCGTGTCTGCGGTCCCGCTCCTGTGTGAGCAGCAGCCTGCTGGCGAGCAGTGCTCAATACCTAATAGCTGTGCACGGTGACGGGTGACCCCTCAACACCCGGGGTTGGACTCCTATCCACAGGCGGAGAGCCCTGCACCAGTCGCCACGCGTCGAGCAGGCCATGGGGTGTCAAACCCTCGCTCTCACCACCCAGTTGGACGCCGCATGCCGGGCGGCCGACGATCTCGCCGCCGCGGCGGCCGAGGCGTTCGCGGATCATCCGGATGTCGAGATAAGCAACAGCTTCCCGGGGATCGGTCCGCTCACCGGCGCACGCATCCTGGCCGAGATCGGTGACGACCGTTCCCGGTTTCGCCGACGCCCGTGGCCTGAAGGCATACGCCGGCTCGGCACCGGGCACCGTCGCCAGTGGCAAGAGCCATGTCGTGGCCACCGCCGAGTGAAGAACCAGCGGCTGGCCGCCGCGGGCTACGTATGGATCTTCGCAGACCGGGCAGACGTTCGATCCCAGCAAGGCGTTCCCCGCCCCGCCCACGGACTTCGTACGGCTCGCGGCTTGACCTCCTACGAAGTTCGGATGTCTGTGGATCAGCCTGACGGAAGGAGGCGTACCTTCCCGATGGATCGATCGACAGGTCATCGAGCAAGGCCGACGTTGCACCGTCGGTCGGGAAGGCACGCCCGTGCTTACGGTAGTCATCGAGGACGGCACCACGCCAAGCGGTAGCTCGCTGCTGGATGAGATCGACTGGATCCATCTGCGGACCACCAACCCCATCGAGTCGACCTTCGCCACGGTGCGACTTCGGACCAAGGTCACCAAGGGCGCCGGCAGCCGGGCCGCCGCCCTCGCCATGGTCTTCAAGCTCATCGAGCCCGTCCAGGCCCGCTGGCGGGCCGTGAACGCACCCCACCACGTCGCCCTCGTCGAGGCCGGAGCCCGTTTCGATCGCGGCGTGCTGGTTGAGCGTGGTGACAGGATCGCCGCATGAATCAGCCCACCATCGACGCGGCGACCTCAGCTTCTCCGTCTGGAAAGGTGATCGTCCTCACCGGTGCACCGGGTGCGGGCAAGAGCACCGTGGCCCGATTGCTGGCCGACCGGCTGTCGCCCAGCGTCCACCTGCACTGCGACGACTTCTGGCACTTCATCAAGCAAGGCGCGATCGCTCCCTACCTACCGCAGGCCCACCGGCAGAACACGACCGTCATCGACATCCTGGCCAACACCGCCTTCGGCTATGCCGCTGGTGGCTACCAGGTGATCTGCGACGGCATCGTCGGCCCCTGGTTCATCGACGCGTTCCGAACCGTAGGTGAGACACGCGGAATCGAACTGCACTACATCGTCCTACGCCCCGATCAGGACACGACGCTGCACCGGGCGGTCGGCCGCGGTGACGACGCGCTGACCGACCCTGAACCAATCCGCGCGCTGCACCAGCAGTTCACCGACATCGAGGCGTACGAAGGCCACGTACTCGACACGACGCAACTCACCCCGGAAGCCACCGCTGGCTCCATCCTGCACGGCCTCGACGAAGGTGCTTTCCTGCTCGAACCGTAATGACGACGCATTCCGACCTGCAGAAACGACTGAAACGCAGCTCGCGCAACGGGACTTCAACATGATCCACTGCCAGCGTGGAGGGGATCATTGCTGGCGCGTTAGCCGTAGTAGGCACCTTGCTGGGCTCCGTCATAGCGCACCACTACCAGGAGAAGTCCGCCCGCCGAGCCGAGGCTCGTGCCTACTCTCACCAGCAACAACAGCGCCCCTCACTCGGCCGCCAGCGCCTCGGCCGCCGCCCGCGCGTCCCTGGGCCCGGCCTCGGCGTCTGTGGCGAGGTAGCGGGAGGACTCGATGCCGGTCGCGTCGACTAGGCGGTGCAGCAGGCCGGCCTGCTTGTCCAGGTAGTGGAGTTGGGCGTCGGGACTGGCGGTGAGGTCGTGCTCGGCGGCGCTCAGCAGGCCGACCAGCTCGGCGATCAGCAGGGTGTCCGGGCCGCGTCCCGTCTACTCGGAGCCGGTCATGCCGACTGCCCGGCGAGCGCGGCCAGGCGCTCCATCTCGTCCAGGCCGTGGTTGCAGCACCGCCCGCACACCAGGCGGAGCTTGTCGAGCTTCTCCGGCAGTGGGATGTTGTACGGCAGCCGGTCCTTGTCATCGTGCTGGCGCAAAACGTAGTCGCACTCGGCGTACAGCAGGCGCGCGGCCCGCGCCTGCTTCTTCGTCCGGACGGGCCAGTCGGCTGCCAGGGCGAAGCCCGTGATCGCCATGCCCTCGGGCTTCGGTTGGAAGATCGTGAAATCCAGCCCGGACAGTCGTCGGAGATGTTGTCGATGGACTCCTTCAGCGAGGGCATCCTGCGCACCAGGTGCGTCAGAGCGGCAGTACTGGAACGACAAAGACGCGGAGGAGGAAGCTAACCTGCCGAATGTGGTGAGCCCGGCTTGACGCACGTGGCATCCTGCCAGATGCCAGGCCATCGGGCAGAGGGCAACGAAGGGGAAAGAGGGAGGAATGATGCGCCGCACAGTGAAGGCGCTCGTCATCTCAACAACGTTCAGCCTCATCGGCCTCACCGCAACGACAGCGGCCGGCGCCCCACAGCCGTGGCTCGGCCTGGAGTGGGCGTTCTGGGCCGTCCTGGCAGCCGCGACGATGTACGTAGTCGTCTTGGAACGCCGACAAGACGCCTGACCCACCCGGCCGCCCGCCCCACTCGCGGGGCGGGTGGCCGTGCTGTCAGGAGTAGGTCCAGCGCCACCGGCTCCCGCTCAGCGCGCACGTGATGCTCGCACCGCTGGCATCCGTCGTCGACGCCCCATGGTCACTGTTGCGGCAGAACTCGCCCGCCGAATAGCAGTTGCCCGAGCTCGCGACGATCGAGCAGGTACCCGAACCGCTCTGGCTGCCGCTGCCGCTACCAGAGCTGGAGCCGGAGCCGCTGTCAGCGGCAGCCTGCGCAGTGACGGTCACCTTCACCTTGACCGTCTCCGTCACCGTCGGCGCAGGCTTCGGCTTCGCCGCCGCTCTGGCCGTCGCGGTGATCGTTGCGGTCGCCGTCGGCCGGGACTCATTGGCTGCGGCCTTGGTGCTGTTGCCGTTCTGTCCGCCGGCACCAGCACCGATGCCGAGGAAGAAAGCGAAGCCGATCGCGGGCAGCACGTACCGCTTCCGCGCCCACCTCGGAGCCGGACGGGCGGCCGGAGCAGGCTGCGGCATGTATGGGTTTGTCACTAGGGCGCGTGGGAAGTTGTGATCAACCATTCGTTGAACTGGGCTCCCTGTCC
>CBFHCJ010000310.1:0-7712 GCA_965654005.1 uncultured Streptomyces sp.
CCAGCGGCGCGAGGCCGTGGAAGAGGTCGCCGGGGCCCGGATTATCGGGATGTGTGGAGCCGCCCAGATGGTTGAGCACCCCCCAGACCGCGTTCAGCGCGGTGGTCACCGCCCCCTCGGCGAAACCCGCCGTCCAGGAGATGTCGTCCCCGCACAGGAAGAACCCGCGCTGCTCCGGGTCCATTCCGTCCTGCATGAACTGGGTGAACAGCCGCCGCTGGTAGCGGTACTGGCCGGGCAGATTCGATTTGAAGGCCCCCATGAAGCGGGGTTCGGTCTCCCAGGTGACGGCCAGCGGCCCCGCGATGATGTGCGACCGGATGTCGACTCCCGGATAGATCTCGCCCAGCTTGGCCAGCATCCCCTCCAGTCGTTCCTCTGCCGAGAGCGTGGCGACCTTCAGCGAGTCGTCGTTCCAGGTGTACGACAGGCACATCACCCCGTGCCGGTCGGGCCCGTCGTCGAGCAGGTAGACCCCGCGCGGCATCCGGTCGGTGAGCGTCATGCTCATCACGTCCTGGCCGGTCGCCGGGTCGGTGTCCCGCCAGAACGGCCGGTCGACCAGGACGAACAGCTTGGACGCGCCCATGTAGTGGGTGCGCTCCACCGCAGTCCACAGCGGGGTGGACAGCAGGGTCGGATCGCAGTCGATCCGATGCAGCAGAGTCCACACGTGCGGGGTGAAGACCACTGCGGGGAACTCCCGTTCCTCGCCACTCTCGTCCAGCACCCGTATGCGGTCGCCGGTACGCCGCAGCCGGGTGACTGCGGGCAGGGGCCGGCCGCCGTGCAGTGACGCCAGCGAGGTGCCCTCCGGCCAGTACGCGAGTGCCGTCGGCCGGTGCTCCCACAGCCCGCGCGGCACCTGAGAGGAGCCGCCGACGATGCCGACCTGGTTGTCGTCGGCCTCGGTGGCGACGACACGCAGGATCTCCAGCACCGAGTTGGGGAAGTCGGTGTCCCAGCCGCCGCTGCCGAACCCGACCTGGCCGAAGATCTCTCGGTGACGGAACGACTGGAATGTGGGCGAGGTGGCCAGGAAGCCATAGAAGGACTGGTCGTCGAACTCCCTGACCAGCCGGTTCCAGAGAGTCTTGAGTAAGGTGACGTCCCGTCGCTGGACGGCGTCGCGAACCATGGTCAGGTCGGCCCGCTCCTGGAGCGCCTTGTTCCAGGCGTCGGCCACCTCCTTGTAGATGTGCGGGAGTTCGTCCGGTGTGCGCGACCGGTTGCGACCTCCGTTCAGGTCGATCAGGGTGCTCGGGGTGGCCGGCGCCAGCGGGTTGGGAAAGGGGCGGGTGCGCAGCCCAAGCAGGTCGATGTAGTGGAACAGCGATCTCGCGGAGACGGGAAAGCGCATGGCGCCCATTTCCGCCTTGTATTCCGGCTTTCCGGGAAAGGGCGTGGAACGCATTCGGCCGCCCAGTTGCTCCGCTTCGTAAAGAACGGGACGAAGTCCCAGGCGTAGAAGTTCATACGCCGCGGTGAGCCCGGACATTCCGCCACCGACGACCGCGACTTCGGTGCCGTGCACGGACCTTGGCAGGCTGCCGAGGCCGGCCGGATGGCACAGCCAGCTGTCATAGGAGAAAGGAAAGTCCGGTACCAGCATGGTTGTGGCGGACGCGGTCGCAGACATCATGACATGAACCTCTTGGGGCCGGGCGGTTTAGCGGGGATCAGGCGGTGTAGCGACGTCAGAATTCGGGTTTGCGGGGCAGACCTCGGCTCTGACTGATGTCCGCCTGGAGGTGGACCCCGGTGAGGCGCTGCTCCACTTCCGAGGCAGGCGCAGGAGGTGCGGAAGTCGCGCAGGCGCGGGAGCCGGTACGGGCGCAGTGCTGACGGCCGATGGCGGCGAGCGTGCGGTGTGATTCCTAGAGTTACGGGAGGCCGGCCTGGTCCGGGCCGTACGGACTCCGGAGCGTTTCGATACCTTGTCGCGGCCGGGCGCGCTGAAGGTACGCGGGCATGCCCTGGCCGTGCTGTTCGAGTAAGGCGTATAAGGATTTCCGCTCCGAGGCGGAAGCGACCGCAAGCAGTATTACGCCGTGTGGCCTTGGTATTTATTGTCATGCGCGGCGGAAGTGCGTTATTTCCCGGTGCCGCAGCGCCGCTGATGACAGTGATCCGGCTTCCCGTGCGGGCGTGTTCGAAGAGAGGTTGAGTGTGTCGGGCTGTCTCCTGATTGCGCTCCACCAACACTTAGGAAACACCCTTCCCCTATTTTGCTCGTGAGCATGGGGTGTAAAAGCGAATCACCTTGCGTGGTGCGTGAGGCGGCGCACCTTCCCCGAGAGCAGAAAACCTGCGGGCCCGCGCCCCCCGAGGTGCACGTGTACTCTAGCAGCGCCAATGGAACAAAAAGGTGAAAAGCCCATGAACCTTCAGTCTGCCTCCTGGTGCTACAGCCGGAGATCTTGTGACGGAGCCTGTGTGGTGTCGTTGACCGGGCATGATGCTGGATGTGACGGCTGAGTAGATAGCCGAGTGGGGATGCCGAACTATCCTCACTGGCTGGTTCGTTGGGGTACTTTTTCAACCGACCGGAGCCTTGGGCGGTGTTCGCGCAGTTCATCGAGAGGCTGCTGGCAGAGCTGCCGAAGAAGAACGGCTGGACGCTGCCGGGCATGTGACCGCGGTCCGGATGCAGTGGCTGCTCAACGGACACGGGCAAAGGTGCCGTACGTGTTCGACATCCCGGTCGAGCTCCCGATCGACGGCCCGCCGAGCAAGCCGCGCCAGCCGGCCGGGCAGCGCGCCGATGACCTGCTCCACTACGCGAAGGTTCCTGGTCAGCGGGAACGCCGCTCCTGCGGCGACGGCGCCAAGGGCGAACACCTCTACGACTGGACGGCCCTTGCCGTGCTGGTCAAAGACGAGAACCCAGCCGACGGCTTCACGTACTGGCTGTTGCTGCGCCGGTCCCTGCACCCCAACCGAGGCGGCAAGGACGGACCGCACCATCCGGCACTGCCTGGCCGCGCCCCAACCCGCGCCACCCGGTGGAGACCGTCCTGACCTGTGAGTTATGCGTCGGCTCCACCAGACCCGCGTCATGGTCAGTTACTACCGACGCCGTGGAGACCCGCTCCCGGACCGCCTACGACTTTGAGCTCACCACCGGCCGATCCCGCCCATCACCGACCCTCAAGATCTCCGGCTGTAGTACGGCGGCAATTCTTCTGCCGGAAACCGGGTTCGAGTAGTCTCTGATCAGGTTTCGGGCAAGGGGCCCGGTCGTTGTTGGGGGTTCGTGTGGTTTCCGGTCGTGTGGTGCGATACGACAGTGTTCGGGGTTATGGCTTCATCGCTCCGGAGCACGGTGGAGGAGATGTCTTCCTGCATGTCAACGACATGCAGATGCCCGAATCCGCGGTGCGCTCGGGCCTCGTGGTCGAGTTCGAGATGGAGGAGGGGGAACGCGGTTTGAAGGCCTCCTCCGTGCGCCTGCCCAACGACGACCTTGCCCGCCCGGCCGTTCCGGGGGCATCGGTCGGCAGCCCGGTCAGCGACGATGACGACTCCCTGTGCGATGTCCTCACCACCGACGAGTTCCTCCGCCACGTGACCGAACTCCTGTTGGAGAGCGCGCCGTCGCTGACTGGAGAGCAGCTCCTGCAGGTCCGCGGCGCGCTGCTGCGGTTCGGGAAGAAACACGGGTGGACCGAAGACTGACCGTGTTCAACCGTGGCGTCACGCCAGTTGCTCCCAGGGGCTGCCCCAATGCCCCATACCCTGAGGTGGGTATCCATGAGCAACTGGTGTCGCGGCGGGAGAGTTGATCTCAACACCGGCGCGTTTGCGTTCTGTGGCGGTTTGCAAGTCCGGTCTCGAAGAACGTGATCTTGGAGTGGAGGGTGTAGGTCCAGGCTCGTTGTGGGTGGTGTCCGGGGTTCGGGCTGTATGCGCTGGTGGGGTTCTTGTTGCTGCCGGCCTTGGGGCGTGGGCGTCGTCGGGTGGGTTGGAGTGTGTCGAGTGCGGCGCGGCCTGGCGTCGACCCGCCGCTGCGCGCCGACCACGTGTCCGCCGCCCGTTGAACTCCGGATTCGGTTCTCGCGGCCTCGCGGCAGCCCTCTCTTCATGGCCTTGCGTGCTGATCGGCACGGTCCGCGCACACAGGCACCGCCCAGGCCGGGCCGGGCGGCGGCGTCCCCATCCAGCGATGGATGGTCCTGATCAAGCACTGCGATGGTGAAAGGCCTGGGCGCCGGGGGCGATATGACCCGTGATCGCCGCAACCCCGACTACCGGTGCCTCGGCTGCGGTCCGTCGGTGTACCTGTGCGCCGCTGCCCGGTACGGCAACGGCGGTACGGTTCCTTCCGGGGACGAACTTCCTCGGTTTCGTCAAGGCGCGGGCGACCCGCGTATCTGCCATGGACTGCTTCTTCAAGGCCGCCACTCCCACTCAGCGTGACGCCGTCATAAAAATGTTCTCTTCGCCAGTGACCCAGCGCCTCAACGTGATCGAGAACACGGCCCTCAAGGCGTCCGACAGGTCGGGGATCCGGGTGCGAAGAGACAGGGCTCGCCGACGACATGCTCCGCGTCGACGAAACCGTGCATCAGGCGCAGCACCGGGTCGACTCCGATCTAGAGGCCCGTGCCAAGGATGTCAGCGACGAGGCCACCGCCTCCTTGGTCGCCTACAAGAGGGCTGCGACATCGGCCTCATCGGTTACGAGATGGCCGTCCTCGCCGACCGCTCGGCCCGCTTCTCACCCCTGCAATTCGTCGGTATCTCCGGCAGGCGCCGCTCACGCGCTGAGTTCCAGCCACTGGCCAGGCTTGCCGGCGGCTCCTCACGACACGTCGGCACGAAACAACCCCGGCCGCCTCTTCCAGACGGTGGAGGCGGCCGGGGTTGATGCCGAGGACGGCGAGATCACAGGGTGCGTTCCAGGCGGTCCGCCACCACCTTCACGAAGTGCGCGGGGTCGGTCGGCCGGCCGCCCTCCGCCAAGACGGCCAGGGAGTACAGCAATTCGGCGGTCTCGGTGAGGTCGGAGCGGTCCTCGCGATCCCTGTACGCCTGGTTCAGCCCCTTCACCAGCTGGTGGTCGGGGTTGAGTTCGAGAATGCGCTTGGTACGCGGCACCTGCTGCCCCATGGCCCGGTACATGTTCTCCAGCGCCGGTGTCAGATCGTGTGCGTCCGCGACGACGCAGGCCGGTGACACCGTCAGGCGCGACGACAGACGCACGTCCTTGACGTCCTCGTCCAGCTGCTCCCTCATCCAGCCGAGCAGGCCCGCATAGTCTTCGGCCTGCTTCTCTCGCTTGCTCTCGGACTTCTCGTCTGCCTGCGCACCGAGGTCGATCTCCCCCTTGGCGATCGACTGCAGCCGCTTGCCCTCGAAGTCGCCCACCGCGTCGACCCATACCTCGTCGACGGGATCCGTGAGCAGGAGTACCTCGATGCCCCGGTCCCGGAAGGCCTCCATGTGCGGGGAGTTGTCGATGCTCTGCCGGGACTCGCCGGTGATGTAGTAGATGTCCTCCTGCCCGGCCCTCATCCGCTCCACGTACTGCTGCAGCGTGACCGTCTCTTCCTCGCCGTGCGTGGTCGCGAACGACGACACCGCGAGAACGGCGTCGCGGTTGTCGGAGTCGTTGACCAGCCCTTCCTTCAGCACGGCGCCGAACTCCCGCCAGAACGTGGCGTAGCGCTCGGCGTCGCCCGCCATCATGCTCTTGACCGACGACAGCACCTTCTTCGTCAGCCGCCGCTGCATCATCTGGATGTGCCGGTCCTGTTGCAGGATCTCGCGGGACACGTTGAGCGAGAGGTCCTGCGCGTCGACCACGCCCTTGACGAAGCGGAGATACGACGGCAGCAGCGCCTCGCAGTCGTCCATGATGAACACGCGCTTCACATACAGCTGCACCCCGCGCTTGAAGTTCTGTGTGAACAGGTCGTGCGGGGCGTGCGACGGCACGAACAGCAGTGCCTGGTACTCGAAAGTCCCCTCGGCCTGCAACTGAATGGTTTCCAGCGGGTCGAGCCAGTCGTGGCTGATGTGCTTGTACAGCTCGTGGTATTCGTCCTCGGACACCTCGTCGCGTGAACGCGCCCACAGTGCCTTCATGGAGTTCAGCGTTTCGGGTTCGGTCGGTCCGTCACCCTCGCTCCCCGGCTCCCCGACCAGCCTGACGGGCCAGGTGATGAAGTCCGAGTAGCGCTTGACGATCTCCTTGATCTTCCATACCGAGGTGTAGTCGTGCAGCTGGTTGTCGGGGTCGGCCGGCTTGAGCTGCAGCATGACCGAGGTGCCCTGCGGCGCGTCGTCGGCCTCCTCCAGGCTGTATGTGCCCTCGCCGCGGGACGTCCAGCGGGTGCCCTTCTTCTCGCCCGCGCGTCGCGTCAGCAGGGTTACCTCGTCCGCCACCATGAAGCCGGAGTAGAAGCCGACACCGAACCGACCGATCAGCCCCTCAGCGCCGGCCGCGTCCTTCGCCTCCCGCAGCTCTCGAAGGAACTCGGCTGTGCCCGAGTTGGCGATCGTGCCGATGAGCTGCCCGACCTCGTCGTACGACATCCCGATGCCGTTGTCCCGCACCGTGAGCGTACGGGCGTCCTTGTCGATCTCGAGCTCGATGTGCAGGTCGGAGGCGTCGGCGTCGAGTGAATCGTCCCGCAGCGCGGTCAGACGCAGCTTGTCCAGCGCGTCGGAGGCGTTGGAGACGAGTTCACGCAGGAAGACGTCCTTGTTCGAGTAGATCGAGTGGATCATCAGCTGGAGCAGCTGACGGGCCTCTACCTGGAACTCAAACGTTTCGGTCGGCATAGTTCGCGATTACCTCACTTGGTCCATGGGGCGCCGGTGCTGGCGCAGCGCGGCCGCGCCGGGCCGCGCCCGGGCAAACAGCACTGCCCGGCTGCCCGCTGTCTTGGCTGAGCAGGATTGTGGTTTATCGGAGGCAGGGTTCTTCGTCCCAACCAAGCTCGTCGGCTCAGCGTACGAAGCGGTCCACGATCGGGATGAACTCCGCCGTGAAGTGTCCCCGTGATCTTGGACACGTTCCTGTCACGCGGCGAGCGCGTGGCCTGGTTTCGTTCCTTGGTGGCGCTGGCGAGTCTCGTAAGGAGTGAGGTAGCCCCACTCGGGGTGCAGCCGTCTTCCAGGTAGCCCAGGCCGGCGGCCATGCCGAGGGGGTCGACGACCAGGTCGGCGCGGTGGTGGTCGGCCATCGAGTAGCCGATCACCTCACGGGTCGCCAGATCGAGCCAGGTCGTCAGGTAGAGCCAGCCCTGGCGGTGGGGACGCAGGTGATGTCGCCGACCACGCGCAGACCCGGTGCGGGAGCGGAGAAGTCACGCCCGATCAGGTCTGGTGCCGGCGCGGCCTTGTGGTCGGCGGCATGCAACGCCCGTCTCGTGCCGCTTGCCGTTCCGGCCCTCCTGCGCGTTTTCCCTCCAGGGGATCGATGTACGCGCCTGCCGTAGCCGCCGCCCTTTGTTGGAGAACCGGCGAGCGCTGCGGAAAGCCTGCGTCCGGGGCGAGGTGCAGGCCGGGGCCGAAGGCTCGGCGGTCGTGCCGCGATGGGATCGGCCGGCGCCGGCGATCGGATCGCACACCTCCAGTAGAGTCGCGGAGTGATCGGCACAAGTGCCGTGGAAGAGAACGGGGATGGGGATGTACGGTTTCAAGGCATCGCCGCTGGACGACTTTCACAGCTACTCGGGCCTGGCCCGCAAGCAGGGCGATCA
>CBFHCJ010000311.1:0-7712 GCA_965654005.1 uncultured Streptomyces sp.
CAAACCGCTCGACTACGGCGACGACCGCTGAGGCCGACGCCTGGGCGGACGTCCTGGTCCGCCGCCGGCTCCTGCACGCCGCGGTCCTCGCCCCGAACGGCCAATGGCTCGTCCAGCACACCCCGGACAGCGACGTCCGCGTCCTTGCCGGGCCGGCCGACGTCGTCGAGCTGGCCGCCACGATTCAGCACCGCATCCGCTCCACGAGGCCCGAAACCCGATGACCAACACCGATAAGCACGGCACCACCGCGGAACCTGCGCGCGACGTCAACTCGCTCTCGCGGCGAGCAAGTTGGGGCGGAAGCCTAGCTTCCGCCAAACCCGCCCCCGAGTGGGCGGGAGAGGACCTGCACCGGGGGGCGCAGGTCCTGGAGGCTTCGACCGAGGGCGGATCGAAGCCGGGGCAGGAGGAGAAGCAGACCGAGCCGCGCGTACGCCGACAGCGCGCTCCTCACGCCCGCCAGCGTCCGCGCCAGCCACCCGAGAAGAAGCGTCTGCACCAGCCCAACGCACGGTTCAACGAAGAAGAGTTCGCCCTCATCAAATCCGCCGCCGCCCGATGCAACCTGTCCGTCGCCGGGTTCCTCGCCCGCTCCGCGCTCGCCGCCGCTCGTGACCTTGACCGCACCAGCGCCGAGATCGCCGGCGAACGTGAAGTGATCACAGCCCTGTTCGACAGCCGACGCCGGCTCGGCTGGGCCGGCAGCAACCTCAACCAGGCAGTCAAGGCGCTGAACTCCGGTTCAGACGCTCCCCAGCTCGAAGCGGCCGTCTCCGCTGTACGACGTGCCGCCGACACCGCACACGAAGCCGCCGCACGGCTGATCGAACGCCACGGCTCATGATCCCCAGCGTCAACGAGTCGGGCTCCCGGACCATCGGACTGCTCGCCTACCTCTACGGCCCGGGCAAGCACGAGGAGCACACCGACCCCGACCCCCACCTCGTCGCCTCCTTCGACGGCATGTCCCCCGACCCCGGCCGCGACCCGAACGCCACCCTCAAGGACCTCCAACAGCTCCTGGACCAACCCGTGATGGCCCTCGCCAAGCACGCCCGTCCGGCCAAGCACGTGTGGCACACCTCCGTACGCGCCGACCCGAAGGACCGGACCCTGTCCGACGAGGAGTGGGCCGACATCGCCCGCCGTATCGTCGCCGCCACCGGCATCGACCCCGGCGACGGATAGCCCGGCTGCCGTTGGGCCGCCGTACGGCACGCGGACGACCACATCCACATCGTCGCCACCCTCGTACGCGAAGACGGACACCGCCCCGACGACTACCGCTCCGGCACCCGCGCCCAGGCCGAAGCCAGGCTCATCGAGAAGGAACTCGGACTCCACGAGGTCGCCCCCGGCGACGGCACCGCCGCACAGCGGCCCACCAGCGCCGAACGCCACAAAGCCGAACGTCAGGGCCGCGAGCGCACCGCCCGCGAAGACCTGCGCGAGACCGTGCGGCGGGCGGTGACCGGCGCGACCAGCGAAGAGGAGTTCTTCGACCGGCTCGCCGCTGCCGGCCTCCTGATCCGTAAGCGCGCCGCGCCCTCCGGGGACCTCCTCGGGTACAAGGTCGCCCTGCCCGACGACCGGAACAAGAACGGTGAGCCGGTGTTCTACCCCGGCGCGCGCCTCGCCCCCGACCTCTCCCTGCCCCGCATCCGGGAGCGCTGGTCCGGCGACGCCCAGGACCAGGACAACCCGACTCCCCGGCAGGAGGATGCTGTGCGTACGGGGCCAGGCGCTCCGGCGGCTGCCCGTCGGAAGACGGCGTCGGCCGCCTGGCAGGCCGTACTGCTTGTCGAGCATGGCGACGACGCGGTTACCGCCGCCCACATCGCCGCCACCGGCGAGGTCCTGGACGCGCTCGCGACGACGTCCGCCGCCCACACCCGCCGCGAACTACGGGACGCGGCAACGGCCTTCGAGCGGGCCTCGCGCTCCCACGTCCGCGCCGCACGCGGACACGGCCGCGCGCTGCGGCAGTCCGCCCGCGATCTCGTCCACGGCGGTCCTGCCCTCGGCCGCGGCGAGGACGGTGCCACCACCGCGATGGCGATCGACATGCTGTTCTTCCTGATCACCGCTGCCGCGCACTGGCACGCGAAGAAGGGGCACGCCCAGCAGGCCGAGGCCGCCGCGCGGACCGCCGAGCACCTCCGCACCGCCTACCAGGCCGCCGCCGCCCAGCCCCTCGGCGTGCTCTACCAGCGAGGCCGGCGTTTGAGCCGGCCGGTGCTCCAGCGGCAGACGGTGCTGCTGCGCGAGGCGCTGCCGGGGCTGGCCGAGCAGATCCTCGCCGAGCCCGGCTGGTACGCCCTGGCCGCGACCATCGCGGAAGCTGAAGCCGCCGGCCACGATCCGGCCGCTCTTCTGTCCGACGCGGTAGAACGTCGTGAACTCGACACCGCGGACTCGGCGAGCGACGTGCTGGTGTGGCGGATGCGGCGGACGGCCGATCTGCCCGCCGACGCCTCGCCCCTGTCCGAGAGCGGCACCGCTGGGGTCCAGTCCGCAACGCGCAGGACGGCCCCCCGGACCTCTGCGGCGTCGCGCAGTTGGGCGGTCGGAGAGGACGAGGTGTGTTCGGGCACACCGTGGGAACGTCACTCCTCCGCTCGGAGACACGCGCCATGGCCAACTCGTCATCCCCCGGCCCCGGGAGGCGAGGAAATGCCTTATGACCTGCCCAAAGGTGACTGTGGACTTTGTGAATTGAAACCGCCAGGGGCGTAGGGCACGATCATAAAGCGAGCAGGACGAGGCAAAGGAGGACGCCAGGGTGTTTCACCGAATACGCCGCCGGGCCAAGGAGCCCAGCGAGGCGCAGCGCCAGTTCGCCGAGCTGTCGGCACGGCTGCAGAACCAGGTCCCGCCCGGGTTCGGGGTGCCGCCGGTCGAGCCGGAGCGCACCGAGCCGACCACCGTGGTGGACGACTTCCTTTTGCCGGAGCCGCGGGTTCCCAGCCACGACCAGCTCGACGGCAAGAGGCAAACCATGAGTACTGCTCGCCGGTTCTTCGTCGCCACTGCGGCAAGTGACCTTCTTGCGCTGGGAAGCGGGGGCTGAGGGCTGGGAATGCTGCTTGTCAGCTCAACCCGTGTGCCCACACCCCCCCTTTGGAACACTCACACCGCAGGGGCGCCCGGAAGCCTCCCGGGAGCGCACCCAGAATCACCCGTGCGCTGCGGCACATGCTCGACGGACCAGTAACGATTCATCAGACACGCCCGCGTCGCCCCCGATTGCCCCGTGCCAGAGCCGGAGCGGAGTCGACCGTCGCCGGCACCAACGCCCCCCTGTCGGCGATCGGCCGAGACAACCAGAGCCGCGAGGAGCGTGGTGACCGGCACCGAGGCCGCCAGACCGATCGGTCCGACCAGTGTGCGCACGATCTCCTCGGCGACCAGCTCGCTGTTGGCGACCGTGCCCACGCTGCTCTGCGCGACGGAGAAGAGGAGCAGCAGCGGCAGCGCGGCGCCCGCGTAGGCGAGGACGAGGGTGTTGACCACGGACGCAATGTGGTCTCAGCCACGATCACCGCGAGAACATAGGGGGCCCTCTGCCCACCGTGCCATGGATCATGGCCCCTCCACCAGCCGCAGCATCCACACCACTGGCGAGTAGGTGTCGCGAGACTCCCCCTGTCGACACGATGCACCTCAGGCGCTGGAGGGCGCACGGCTGCCCTCGGCACCGAGGTAGGGCGTAGACGTGACACTGATCCCGGTCCTCTCGTCCCTAGGACTGGAGGCGGCCTTGCGACGGCGTGGTGGTGCGGGGCCGGCTGACGTCAGCCGACTCGAGGGTGACGCGCGCGGGCAGCTCGGTGGGAAAGAGTCGCTGGGGTTGCGGTGCGGCCTTGGGGGCAGCGGATCGGATGCGGGTCACCAACTGCTCTTGGTCACGCCTGGGAGCTCGCCCGCGTGGGCCATCTCGCGTACGCGGATGCGGGACAGGCCGAAGGCGCGCAGGTGGCCACGGGGGCGGCCGTCCACAGAGTCGCGGTTGCGCAGGCGGGTGGCGCTGGCGTCGCGGGGCTGGCGACGCAGTTCGCGCTGGGCGGCGGCTCGTTCGTCGTCGGAGGTACCGGGGGACGAGATGATCGCTTTCAGCTCGGCGCGACGCGCGGCGTAGCGGGCCACGATGAGGCGCCGCTGCTCGTTCTTCGCGATCTTGCTCTTCTTGGCCATCAGACCTTCCCTCCCCGGGCGCGGATGCGGGCCACGGCGGCCTCGATGCCGATCGTGTCGACCGTTTTGATGCCCTTGGCGGAGAGAGTGAGCCGGACGTGGCGTCCTTCGCTCGACAACCAGTGGCGCTTGTACTGGATGTTGGGGTCGAAGCGGCGCTTGCTGCGCCGGTGGGAGTGCGAGATCTGATTACCGAAGCCGGGCTGCCGGCCGGTCAGTTGGCAGTGGGCGGACATGTTTCCTCCTCGTGTGGTGGCAGCACAGTACAGTCTAATGAAAATGAAAACCAATCTCTTGTATGGTGCTGTCCATGGCCCGTAACGAACTACGCCCGATCATCAAGCTGAGGTCCACCGCCGGCACCGGCTACACCTACGTGACCCGCAAGAACCGCCGTAACGACCCCGACCGGCTGACGCTGCGCAAGTACGACCCGGTCGTCGGCCGCCACGTCGACTTCCGTGAGGAGCGCTGAGAGCCGTGAAGCCCGGAATCCACCCCGAGTACCGCCCGATCGTCTTCCGTGACCGGGCCGCCGACTTCGCCTTCCTCACCCGGTCGACGGCCACCAGCGACAAGACCGTCGAGTGGGAGGACGGCAACACCTACCCGGTCATCGACGTCGAGATCTCCTCGGCGAGCCACCCCTTCTACACCGGCACCCAGCGGGTCCTGGACACCGCGGGGCGGGTCGAGCGCTTCGAACGGCGTTACGGACGCGGACGGAGCAAGCAGTGAGCGGGGACCGGACGCGGCTGCCGGTCGCGATCGTTGCCGGGTTGCACTCCGACGCCCGCCGGGCCGTCGTGGAGGAGATCCTGCGCACGGTTCCCGGCTCGGTGGCGCTGCACCACGACCTGACATGCGCTGTCGACAGCGCCGTGCACCGCACGGTACGAGACGCCGGCGGCCTGCTGGGCAGCGGCGACGCGCCCCTGGTGAACGACTGCGCGTGCTGCGCGCTGCGCGAGGACCTCGTCCCTGAACTGCTGCGGCTCGCCGAGGAGGGCAGGCATCGGCTGGCCGTCGTGGAACTGTGGGACTCCGTCGAACCTCAGGCAACGGCCGAGGTCATCGCCGCCGCGGGCGCACCGCTGGCGCTGACCGGGGTCGCCACCGTGATCGACTCCGCACTCGTCCTGCCGTACTTGGCCAACGGCGACGACTTGGCCGACGCCGGCCTCGCCGCAGCCCCGACCGACCAGCGCACCATTGCCGATACCTTCGCCCGGCAACTGGAGTACCCGACAGTGATCGCCCTGGTCGAGGACGGCTCGTGCAGAAAGGACAGCGAGTCCGCCGACAACAGCGACCACGCGCTGCTCGCCCAGCTCACACCAGGCGCATGCAGAGTACGCGTGGAGGGTGGTGAGCTGGGGGCCGCTCTGCTGGCGGGTTTCGACGTGACAGCAGCTGCCGCCCGTCTGCATCCCGCGTGCGCGCTGTTGCCACAGGAGCGCGACGAGTATGGCGTGAGCACCCTCGTCTGGCGGCGTGAACGTCCCTTCCACCCACAACGCCTCTTTGCCGCACTGGCGGACCTGACCTGCGCCGCCGCCCGCAGCCGTGGGCGGTTCTGGCTGGCCGACCGCCCCGACACACTGCTGTCGTGGGACGCCGCGGGCGGCGCGCTGTGCGTGGAGTCGGCCGGACCCTGGCTGGCCGCCCTGCCCGAGGCCGCCTGGGAGATGGTTCCTGCCGAACGTCGCGTCGCAGCCTCCCTGGACTGGCACCCCGAGCACGGTGACCGCTGCCAGTACCTCACCTTCACCTCGCCCGGCCTGGACGGCGAGGGCCTGCTGGCCCTGCTCGACTCGTGTCTGCTCACCGACGACGAGTACGCGGCGGGCAGGGACCGCTGGAAAGAACTGCCGCACGCCTTCGACGACTTGCTCGACCCAGTGGCCTGACCCGTGCACTGTTCCGGCGGCGGCCCGGCCTGAAGGCGCGGCGCCTTCCTCGTCCGGCCCGTGAGCCGCCGTATGGCTCGCATGTCCAACCGCATCCCATGGAGAGAGGACCGACCCGACCATGCCCCGAAGCACGAGCCCCCGGCGGCAGACAGCCAAGCGTCAGCGCGCCAACCCGCTGGACGCCGTCGGCATCACGTACATCGACTACAAGGACACCGACCTGCTGCGGAAGTTCGTCTCCGACCGCGGAAAGATCCGCAGCCGTCGGGTGACCCACGTGACGCGTCAGCAGCAGCGGCAGATAGCGCAGGCCATCAAGAACGCACGCGAGATGGCTCTGCTGCCTTACAAGTCCCGATAGCCGTAAGGACGACAAAGCCACCCAGACACCAGCGCCGGTCGTCTGCGTACGGCCGGCCTGCGTCGTCCCGCATCAGCGCTGACCTGGAGATCGCACCCGACACCATCAACAACACCCGCCTGAAGCTCAAGCGGCTGACCGAGGGCGGGATCCTGGCCGAGACCTAGCAGGGCTGGTTCCCCCAGCCGCGGCCGTAAGCCGTCCTGCGTCGCCGCGACCTGCCCGCCCCACTGGCAGCCGGTGCGGCCCTGGTAGAGCAGCGCGTTGACGATCTCCCGCATCGCTTACCGGCCCTGATGGCCGCTGACCGAGGGGTGCGCGGCCTTGCACACGGCGATCACCGGCTCGACCAGCGACCACTGCTCGTCGGACAGGTCGGTCTTGTAGGGCTTGCGCTCGCTCACGGCGACCAGCCCAAGCACGCCCATGGCCGCCGACCAGCCGGGATGCCGCACTGCCACACGTTCAGGTGACGAGAAATCACATCTGCACTCACATACCTCTCTCTGAAAGGCTCAGGGTCATGACACTTGATCCGAACGTGCCAGGGCTGACGCTGCTCCAGCTCACGGCTCCGGACGCCGCCAGTCCCTCCGTGCGCCAGGAACTAACGGACTGCTGGACAGCGGTCCTCAATGCCGGCGGCGCGGTCGTCGCTACCGGCCTGCCCATGCCTCCAGTGGAAAGCACTGAGGTCGCAGCCGAGGTCGACAGGCTGACGCAACGGCTGTCCCCGGAACAGCTGCGGATGGTGATCGCCCGGATCGACGGCATCCTGGCCGGCTGGCTCGTGTTGCTGCGCGGTCCGCACCCTCTGGTGGCCCATGTCGGCACGGTCCACCACGTCCAGACCCACCCCGAGTACCGGGGACAGGGCATCGGTGAGGAGCTGATGCGACACGCGGCGGTGGTGGCTCGGGAAGACATGGGGCTTGAGCAGTTGCACCTCAGCGCGCGCTCGGGGCTCGGGCTGGAGGACTTCTACGGTCGGCTGGGTTGGAAGGAGGTCGGCCGGTGGCCCGGAGCCCTCAGGGTGGCTCCGGGCGACGACCGCGACGACATCCTGATGCACCTGGCGCTCTGACGCCCGTCGTGCCTGTGCGAGAGGCGGCAGCCTGCGGTCTCAGCCTTTCACTCCGACGAGGACGCAGCTGTCGCCGACCTGCCAGACGGGCGTGACGTCCTGGAAGCCGGCGCACCGCATCAGCCGGGCGTGGTCGTCGGCCGTCAGGTGCCACCGG
>CBFHCJ010000312.1:0-7690 GCA_965654005.1 uncultured Streptomyces sp.
CGGTGCCACGCAGGCGGCGCGCGAGCGCATCGAGGTCCGTGTCGCGCTTGCGTCCGTCGACCCAGGCGTGGCCGAGCCAGAGGGCGTCCCGATTCCGGGTGTACGTCCCCCGCGCGGGATGGCCCGCGTAGTTCAGACGGAGGGCTACGGTGGCTGCGAGGGTGGGCAAAAAGAGGGCGAGAAACAGGCCGAGGGCGATTCTCCGGGCCCAGCGAAGCCGGACGCGACGGGGCGAACGTTTGCCGCCGGGTCGCCCGGCCGCCCCGATCCCGGGACCGGCCTCACCACCGCCCTCCGGCACCCCGTGCTCCCGCGGCAGCCGCGGCTTTCCCGTGTCCGCCGGGACGGCTGACACGGCAACGAGCTCCGATTCCGAGCCCTCTGCGCCGGACTCGTCCGTAAGTTCCCGCCCCGTCCGCCCCGTGCTCATCCCCGTATCCCTCTCACACACCCCAATACATTAGGGCAGCCGGCAGTCCCTGCGTCGCCCGCAGATCCCAGGTGCGTGATCTCGACGTGCCGGCCCCCTCTTCCTTTCCTTCCGGCTTCCTCCCGGCTTCTTTTCCCTCCTACTTGCTTTCGGCTTCCTTTCGGCTTCTTTTCGGCTTCCTTTCGGCGCGCGCGATCGGGCCGGAGCTGGTCTGCTGGTTGCGGGGGCCGTCGTACCCGTTTCGCTCCGGAGAGATCCACATGAGTACCTATCGAGTCGCGCAGGTGGCCGCCGACGGCGGGCCGTTCGAGATCACCGAGCGTGAGGTGCCCGAGCCGGGCCCGGGCCACGTACGGATTGCCGTGGACGCCTGCGGCATCTGCCACAGTGACACCTTCATGGTGAACGCCGCGCTGCCGGGCATCCGGTTTCCGCTGGTCCCCGGGCATGAGATCGCCGGACGCATCGAGGAACTCGGCGAAGGAACGCACGACAGAGGGTGGCGGGTCGGCGACCGGGTGGCTGTGGGCTGGTTCGGAGGCAGTTGCCGGCACTGCAAGCCCTGCAGGCAGGGTGACTTCGTCGTGTGCGAGAACCTGAAGGTCCCCGGATGGGCGTACGACGGGGGCTATGCGGAGGCGGTGATCGCGCCGGCCGACGCCCTGGCCCGGATCCCCGACGCGCTGGCAGCGACCGATGCGGCGCCCATGGCGTGCGCCGGGGTGACCACGTACAACGCGCTGCGGCACAGCTCCGCCCGGCCCGGTGATCTGGTCGCCGTGCTCGGCATCGGTGGCCTGGGCCACCTCGGGGTGAAATACGCGGCCGCGATGGGCTTCGAGGTCGCGGCGATCGCCCGCGGAGCCGACAAGGCCGACATCGCCAAGCATCTGGGAGCTCACCACTACATCGACAGCACGGCGGAAACCGCCGTCGCGGACGCGCTGCAGTCCCTCGGCGGAGCCAAGGTCGTCCTGGCCACGGCCGGCAACTCCGACGCCATCACGGCGACCGTGAACGGGCTCTCGCACCGCGGCGAGTTGGTCGTCATCGGCGCGAGCCCCGACCCGCTGGGGATCAGCCCGGTCCAACTCCTCATGAGCGGCAGGATCGTTCGCGGCCACCCGTCCGGCACCGCGCAGGATGTGCAGGACACCATGGCGTTCAGTGCTCTGCACGGAATCCGCCCGATGATCGAGGTCGTGCCACTCGACCGGGCCGCCGAGGCGTATCAGAAGATGCTCTCCGGCGCCGCCCGCTTCCGGATGGTGCTCACCACCGGCTGACGTACCGTTCCTGGAGAGCGAGCGGGAGTGAGTCCTGATGACAGAACTCGTGCTCAGCCGTGTGCCCCGAACGGTTGTGGGCACTCCCCCAGCCACCGCTGGGAGGTACCCCCCAATCCCGCGGCTCTCGCTCCGCACCCGGCGTCGGCGGATCGTGTCCATGGTCCAGGAATCCGGATGGCGGGTTTCCTCACGCCCCGGGATGCCCGGTACGGCCTGGACGGACCGATGTGCCACACACCAATGCGTATTTGGAGACCCTGGCCATGCCCCTACGATGATCCGATGCACCAGGCCGACCCGAAGCCGTACTGGAACACCAACGTCGCCCGGCATCCGGGCATCCTCCGTGCCGTTCCGGAGGGTTGCGGCGAGGCGTTGGACGTCGGCTGCGGGGACGGGCTGCTGGCGCGGAAGCTCGCCGAGCGGGTGAAGCGCGTGGTAGGGATCGACAAGTCGCCGGAGATGATCGCCTGCGCACGCGATCTCGCTGCCGGCTATCCGGAAGTCACCTTCGGCGAGGGCGACTTCCTCACCGCTCACCTCCCGGTCGACGGCTACGACTTCATCTGTTCGGTGACCACGATCCACCACATGGACTGGCTGCGCTCGTGGCGCCGGTACGGGCGGCGGCATCCGGTCGGCCACCCGTGCGCGCCGCCCTGTGCCCGTTGAGCGTTGCCGCGATGGTGCGGTCACCCTCGCCGACGGCGCCCAGCACCTGCGCATGGACGTACTCGCCCTCGACGACGAGATCACCCGTCTCGGCCGCGCATTTCAGCCGCGTGCTCGACCGCCCGGAGGCATCCGCCGCCCGCGAGCGCGAGCGATGCGGGAAGGCCGACCAGAGACGGAAGACGCGGTTCCGTGACATCCATCACACCGACTCGGGGAACTAGGCATGCCGGATAGTAGATGCCGCTCTGGGGACATACAGGATTTGTCCGGCTTGGCGTGGGCGCATATCACGCCAGGCTTGACGACATTGGGCCTGCTCGACACTTTCGCCTTCTCCTTGGAAACCAAGGGCTTCTGACGGAGCAACAGAATTCTGCCAAGACTGAAGAAGACGGACCGGCACGTCCTCACGCCCACTGCAAGGGTCTCCCGGAGCTACGAAAGAAAGTAGTAGCGGGGCCCTTTGCGCTGTATGTGAAGCCGTCCCGAGAATGACGACTCGCAGGGCGTCTCCGCAGTTCAGGGGCGGAGTCCGCGCAGAGCCGGCCACACAAGGGCGCTCGGCGATTACCGAGTGAGGTCACGCATGGGGAAGCATCGCGAAAAGAAGCGTCACCGGCGAATATTCATCGCTGCCGTCGCCGTGGGCGCCGTAGGTGTGCCGGCCGTCGCCGTGGCCTGTGCCGACTGGCGGGACAGCGGAGGAAGTCGGTTCTACAGCGCCAAGGGGACCGTGGCCCAGAACTCGTGGCACCACAGAAACTGGGACCGCGACCGGCGCGGCCACAAGGGCGGCAAGCCCACTTCGGCCGCATCGAGGTTTCCGACCGCCTCTACGATCACTCCGAAGACCACAGCGCCGAAGCCCAAGGCCACGGCGTCTCGCAACACTCCCAAGGCCACTCCGAAGGCCACCACCTCCGCCAGGGCGACCGCCACGTCGCCGAGCACCCCGAAGGCCACTGCCACGGCGTCCGGGGCCACCGCTCGCATCGTGGAACTCGTCAACGCCGAGCGCCGCAAGGCAGGTTGCTCGCCCGTGACACTGAACGCAACCCTGGCCAAGGCCGCACAGGCACACAGCGCGGACATGGCAGCCCACCAGAACATGTCGCACACCGGGTCCGACGGGTCTTCCCCGGGTGACCGGATCACGCGCGCCGGTTACAACTGGAGCACCTACGGCGAAAACATCGCCTACGGTTACGCCACTCCCGAGCAGGTCATGGCGGCCTGGATGTCCAGCCCAGGCCACAAGGCCAACATCCTCAACTGTGCGTTCAAGGAGATCGGCGTCGGACTCGCACAGCCCAACAGCTACTGGACCCAGGACTTCGGAACTGCCCGATAAGCGGCAGCAGGACGACGAGCTCTCGGCATACGCCTGTGCAGTGGGGTACGGGTGTCGCCGAGAGCCTGGGGCGGCGCCGCGGGGTCGCAATCCGCTGACCGTGTGCTCCGACATCACGGGACACGGCCCAGCCCGCGCGATACGGCCGGAGCCGAGGCGATGACCGCCGCCGTACGGTCCGTAGATCGACCGGCACGGCGCCCATGACGACAGACAGGGCCGCCACGACGGACAGGGCCGCGGCGGTCTCGCCGTCGGCGTCGAGGACACCGGTGGCCACCGAGTCGACTCCGGTACCGCCGGCTGTACGTGCGGGCGCAGCGCAGAGCCGGGGCTGGATCACTCTGCTCGATGACGCCGCACACCCCATGTTCCCCTTCTTCGCCCGGGGTGCGGCCCAGTCCATTTGATCGAGACAGTGTGGCCCCACGACGACGAGGTCCCTTGTGCTGTGGTCCGGACCGCTCCCGTCAGTGACTCAGCAGTCGATGGTGACTCCGGGCCCGGCGATCCGGGACACGCAGGCGCACATCTGACGGCCTTCGGCCCTCTGTCGGAAGGACAGGAACACGTCACGGTGGTCGACAGGCCTGTCGGTCTCCAGTATCCGGACGCGGCACAGCCCGCATTCGCCGCGCAGACAGTCGTACACGATCTCGACACCCGCCGCCTGCGGGGCGTCCAACACGCTGGACCGACGGGGACTTCGACCGTCACGCCGTGGCGTGGCACGGTCACCTGATACGGGCGAGCGGCATGGTTGCCGCTCGCCCCGAACGTCTCGAACCGCAGGTCCGCGGGCGGCCGCCCCTCCTGCTGCCAGGCCTGGCGCACGTCCCTGAGCAGTTCCATCGGCCCGCAGACGTAGAGCACGCCGTTCCGGGGAACCCCGGCGACCACTTCGGCGGGGCTCACGCGTCCGCCGCGTGCGGATTCGGCCGGGATCACCAAGCCGGGGTGGGAGAGCTCCAGCTCCGACGTGAACACCATGCGGTCGTGACTCCGCATGACGGCACCCTCAATTCACCCGACGGCAAAACCTCGGAGCCCGGGGCGATGTCCGCGGCTGGACAGCCGCCCTGTGGCTCCGGCTCGGTCAGCCGTCGAGCTCCGCGCCGATGAGGACGAAGGCCATCGTGACAGGTTGGTCACTGCGGTTGCGCCAGGCGTGGCGGGTGCCGTTCTGGATCACGATGTCCCCCGCCGACAGCTGGGTGCAGTGGCCGTTGTCGAGTTCGAGGACGATCTCGCCCTGCAACACGATGCCGTAGTCCACGGTCGGCGTCGTGTGCATGCCGTCAGGCTCGAAGAGCTCCACGAGGCCGGGCGAGTCTGCCAGGGCTTCCTGGCCGAAGAGGACGGGGTCGAACCCCGGGTCGGCAAACGCACTGTCCGGCTGGAAGGTCAGGACGATGAACCGTGTACCGCCGGGCGCCGGGAGATAGCTGGTGACCTTCGGCGTGGGGTCCTCCCCGGTCCGGCTGACCGGCTCGCCGGGATCGGTGGCCCACGGCAGTCGGGACACCCGGCCGGGCAGGCTGGTGAACTCCCGGCTGCGCGGGATGGGGCCGTCGCTGATGACGACCGATTTGCCGTTCCCGTCATGGCCGGTGACGACTCTGCGCATGGGTCTCTCCTCAATCGGATCCGCCGGATCCGCCAGGTCTGACGGATCCGGCGAGTCGGTTGCGTCAGTCGGGCCGGCCGAACTCGGTCGGGGCCTCGAGGGCGGTTCCCCAGGTGTCCAGGACGTCTGCCACCGTGGGGGCGGGCGCCCGCAGCAGAGCCGACGCCACCGTGCGTACGAGCAACCGGTGCCGGTCGTCCGTGAGGTACTCCACCGGGGACTTGCCGTCCACGCGCGCGAGCAGCAGCGCCGGCAGTAGTGACGCGGCCCGCGCCTCAATGGCGGATCGCGGCTCCCAGTCGACACACCGGGCGTATTCCTCTGCCAGTACGCGGGCGGACTGCAGGAGATCGGCGCGGCACCCGGGCACCACCAGGCTCTTGAGGAGCAGATGGTTGATGCAGAAGGCCAGGTCGAAGGCCGGGTCTCCGTACCAGGCGCACTCGGCGTCCAGCAGTACGGGCGCCGAAGGACCGACGAGGATGTTCTTGGGGCTGACGTCGCCGTGCACCAGAGCCAGGTGTGTGGTGGCAGTGCGGTCGGCGAGGCCCTGCAGGACGTCGCTCAGAGCGGGGTGCGCGGCCGCGGTGGCCAGCAGGTACGGCTCGATGCGCAGCGCGTGGAAGTTGTCGTCGGTGGCGAACTCCGCGGCGACGGCGGCGTCGCCCGCGCTCGCGGCGTGCAGGGTGCCGAGCAGCTCTCCGACGGCCGCGGCGGTCGCCACCTCCACCTCGCCGTCCAGCAACTGCGCCTTCCACATCGGATACTGCTCGGGCGGCAGGAACGCCATCGCGAAGAGGCCCGCGTCGGCGTCATGGGCCAGCAGCTCCGGCACGCTGTCAGGGCGGTGGCCGGACGCGAAGCGCATCCACGCCCATTCGTAGGCGTTGCGCGAGATCGGAGCCTGCCAGTCGGCGGCGACTCGCAGCTGGGCCAGGGCCCGCTTGACGCAGAGAGAGCGTCCCGGCAGGTCC
The DNA here is from genome assembly GCA_965654005.1 of uncultured Streptomyces sp. Taxonomy (GTDB): domain Bacteria; phylum Actinomycetota; class Actinomycetes; order Streptomycetales; family Streptomycetaceae; genus Streptomyces. The sequence goes on from CBFHCJ010000312.1 coordinate 6,347, forward strand.
ACGCGCCACAGGTCGGACGAGACGCCGCCGGCCAGCGGCGTCCAGCGCGCGGCTTCACCGGGTTCGGCGAGCTTGTGGGCGAACAGGAAGTCCGTCAGCGCGGTGTCGGGGGCCGGATTCGAGCTCACCGGCACGGAGGGCTGGCTCATCGCCCGTCACCCGACCCGGCGGCCAGGCCGCGGGGGTTGTTGCAGGCGTGGGCCGGCGCCTCGTCCGCCAGAATCCGTACGACCTCCTCGGCGGCGCGGCGACGCAGTTCGATGACCGACGCGTCGGAAGAGAAGGCCACGTGCGGGGTGAGGAGCGCGCCCGGCTGGGCCAGCAGTCCGGCGGGGACGTGCGGCTCGCTCTCCAGTACGTCGAAGGCGGCTCCGTCCAGGTGCCCGCTGTCCAGGGCCTTGATCACCGCGTCGGTGTCCACCAGGCCTCCCCTGCTGACGTTGACCAGCAGGCCGCCCGGCTTCATCTGCGCCAGCTGCTCGGCGCCGATGATGTGGTGCGTGTTCGGCGTCAGCGGCACGTGGAGGATCACCACGTCACTCTGGCGCAGCAGCTCCTCCAAGCCCATCAGCTCCACGCCGGGGGCGTCCTTCGGCGGGAACGGATCGTGCGCCAGGATCCGGCAGCCGAACGCGCTCAGCTTGCGCACGGTGGCCCGCCCGATGCGCCCGAATCCGACGACGCCGCAGGTCAGCTCCGACAGCCGGCGCAGCCGGGCGCTCGCGGGGTCCCAACGGCCGGCGCGGACGTCACGGTCGAACACGGCCAGACCCCGCGTCCAGGCCAGCACCATGCCGACGGCATGGTCGGAGACTTCCTCGACGCAGTAGTCCGGCACGTTGGTGACCCACACACCCCGCTCGGTGGCGGTGTCCACGGCGATGTTGTCAAGACCGACCCCGAGTCTGGCCACGATCCGCAGGTCCGGCGAGGACTCCACCGCGGTGGCGGAGACAGGCGCCCAACAGGTGAGGATGCCGGCGGGCTGGTGCTCGGCGACCAGTCCCTCGATGACCTCGGCCGAGGCGGCCTCGGCGGGGCCGGTCACGAGGGTGTGACCCGCCCCCTCGATGACCGATCGCTCGACGGAGTCGTCGGGCCAGGCATAGTCGGTCAGCAGCACGGTGCCCGGGCGGCTCGGTGGTTTCATAGCAGGTCGTCCTCGCAGATATTGTGCGGCCGCAGCGGCCGGCCGGGCTTTACTCCCGGTCGCATCCGGTCAGCAGGTTTGACCAACACCCAGGGGGCGGCCGTCGGCGTGTCCGGTGGAACCGTCGGCCGCTATGGGTGGGTGAGAGGGTCGCTGGGCTAGGGTCGGGTGTCGCTGGCGCCCGCCGACTCGTG
>CBFHCJ010000313.1:0-7678 GCA_965654005.1 uncultured Streptomyces sp.
TCCGGCGTGGACGTGCAGGAGGGCGTCCTCGTGGCCGGCGCGGTGCAGCCGCTGGTGATGACGGCCAACCGCACCCTCAACGGGCTCGTCCCCTACGTCATCAACCCGCAGACGCGCGCGGTGAGCCGCGTGGACCCCAACCAGGTGCTGCGCCCCACCAGCTTCGCCACGGAGTCGGTGGCGCTCTACCGCAGCGCCGGCTCGGGCCGCCTCTACGCCTTCACCGGCAACACCTCCGGGGCCGTCCCCGCCGTGGCCCGCGCCCCCCCGCACCAGGACTATGCGGCGCCCCGCGGCGCCCGCCCGCTCCAGGCAGCGCAGCGCGGCCGGACCGCTGCCCGCAGCGGACACGTCGACGTCGGGTTCGGCCGCCAGGGCGGCGGCGAGCGACTCGGCGAAGATGCGATGGTCGTCGACGACCAGGACTCGGATGCGAACCACTGAAACCCCCACTGCTCGGGGGACGACCGGCGCGGGTACGACGCCCGGAGTGTCCCCCGGTCATTCACTCGGGACGGGGTGACGCAGCCGCACGGCCACCGCCGCGCTGGGACTGCTACCCCCACTCCGGGCGTCGTACCCGACTGTCTCGCCCCCTGATCAGCACCGGCCCCCACCGATGCTGTTCACAGGGTAGGGCCGGGAGCCGGGAGCGGAAGGAAATTCGCGGAACTGGTCGGCCGGCGCGTTTATGGTGAGCCGCATGTTTCGTATCGAGACAGAAGTCGACAAGGAACGGCGGGATTTGCTCCGCGCTCGGCTGCGCGAGACGAACACGGTGGCGTCACCGGTACTGCGCGAACTGCGTGGAACACCGGGTGAACGCGAAGTTCCGCTCCACGTCTGGGGGTTGGACGCGGCCGGGGAGCCGGCGGGCGGGCTGGTCGGCCACACCTGGACGACGTGGCTGCACGTCGCGTATCTGTGGGTGGACGACCGCCACCGGGGGTCGGGCCTCGGCACGCGGCTGCTGGCGGAGGCGGAGCGCGTGGCGCACGAGGAGCGCGGCTGCACGTCCGCACGCCTGGAGACGTGGGACTTCCAGGCCCCCGAGTTCTACCGCAAGCAGGGCTACGAGGTGGTGTGCGTGATCCCCGACTATCCGCCGGGGATCACGGAGTACACGCTGACGAAGCGGCTGGGGTGAGGCGGTCGGGGTGCGCTGAGCGCGTTCCCCGGTTACTCCTGTTCCGGGGTCAGCCCCATGTCCTTCGCGCCGTACCGGGGCAGGTCGGTGGTGTCGATCGGGCTGGTCGCGGAGAGCGACGACATGCACCGTTTCGCCTCCGCCGACGGGGTGTGCTCGTGGGCCGGACTTGCCCCCGCGGCACTACGAATCCGACACCGTTGTCCCCGAGTGTCAACTCACCCGCCGCGCCCCCGCCGAAGGCACCGCCGGGAACACCCGAGGAGCGGTGAAACCGCCGGAGGCGAACGCCTCCTCGATCGCCTTCGTGATCGTGTCCGCGTCGGAGGCCTCCGCGAGGACGATCGCCGAGCCACCGAAGCCGCCGCCCGTCATCCGGGCGCCGAGCGCGCCGGAGGCGTTCGCCGTGTCCACCACCAGGTCCAGTTCCGGGCAGGAGATGCGCAGGTCGTCCCGCAGGGAGACATGGCCCTCCGTCAGGATCGGGCCGATCGCCCGGACATCGCCCGCGTCCAGCAGGGCGACGACCTGGTCGACACGGTGGTCGTCCGAGACGACGTGGCGCACATAGCGGCGCACGCGCTCGTCGGACAGGCGCGCGAGAGCGGACTGAAGGTCCTCGTACGCGACGTCCCGCAGGTGTGAGACCCCGAGCCGCCGTGCGCCCTCCTCGCAGCCCTCGCGCCGCTCGGCGTACGCCCCGTCGCCCAGCGCGTGCTTCACGCGGCTGTCGACGACCAGCAGCGCAAGGCCCTGGGAGGCCAGGTCGAAGGGGATCTGCCGGATGGAGAGGTCGCGGCAGTCGAGGTGCAGGGCATGGCCCTCGGTGCCGCACGCCGACGCCGTCTGGTCCATGACGCCGCACGGCACGCCGACGAAGTCGTTCTCGGCGCGCTGGGCGAGCCTGGCCAGTTCGGGGCGGGTCAGACCGAGGTCGTACAGGTCGTTCAGGGCCAGGGCGGTGACCACCTCCAGCGCCGCCGACGACGACAGGCCCGCGCCCGTCGGAACCGTCGAGGACAGGTGGAGGTCCGCGCCGGTGATCGCGTGGCCCGCCTCGCGCAGCGCCCAGACGACACCCGCCGGGTACGCGGCCCAGCTGGTGTTCGTCAGCGGCTGGAGCTCCTCGACGTGCAGTTCGACGACCGGGCCCTCGATGTCCGCCGAGTGCAGGCGCAGCACGCCGTCGGTGCGGCGCGAGAGGGCCGCGACCGCCGTGTGCGGCAGCGCGAACGGCATCACGAACCCCTCGTTGAAGTCCGTGTACTCACCGATCAGGTTGACCCGGCCCGGTGCCGACCAGACGCCCTCGGGAGCCGTCCCGTACAGCTCCTCGAAGCCCTCGCGTACGCCCACCTACCGCTCCCTTGCGTTGCTTGCGATGTGCCGTGCGAACTCCCAAGCGTCCGCGACGATCCCCGCGAGGTCCGCGCGGGACGGGTTCCAGCCGAGCCGCTCACGGGCCGTGGTCGCGGAGGCGACCAGGACCGCGGGGTCGCCGCCCCTGCGCGGGGCCACGACCTCAGGGATCGGGTGTCCGGTGACCCGGCGCACCGTCTCGATGACCTCGCGCACGGAGAAGCCGTTACCGTTGCCCAGGTTGCAGATCAGGTGCTCGCCGGGCGTGGCGGCGTCCAGCGCCAGCAGGTGCGCCTCCGCCAGATCCGCGACGTGGATGTAGTCCCGGATGCAGGTGCCGTCCGGTGTCGGGTAGTCGTCGCCGAAGACCGAGATGGCCTCGCGGCGGCCCTGCGCGACCTGGAGGACGAGCGGGATGAGGTGGGACTCGGGGTCGTGGCGCTCGCCGCAGCCGCCGTAGGCGCCCGCCACGTTGAAGTAGCGCAGGGAGACGGCGCCGAGGCCGTGCGCGGCCGCCTCGCCCGTGATCATGTGGTCGACGGCGAGCTTGGTGGCGCCGTACGGGTTCGTGGGCTTGGTCGGGGCGCTCTCCACGATCGGCGTCCGCTCCGGTTCGCCGTACGTCGCCGCCGTGGAGGAGAAGACGAGCTTGCGCACGCCGGTCTCACGCATCGCGTCCAGCAGCGCCATCGTGCCACCGACGTTGTTGTCCCAGTACTTCTCGGGCTTCACGACCGACTCGCCGACCTGCGAGGACGCGGCGAAGTGGAGGACGGCGTCGAGCGAGGGGTCCAGCCACTTGGCGGCGTCGCGGATGTCGCCCTCGATGAAGGAAGCGCCCGCCGGCACGCCCTCGCGGAAGCCGGTCGAGAGGTTGTCGAGTACGACGACCTCGTGGCCGGCCTCCAGCAGGTGCTGCGCGACCACGCTGCCCACATAGCCCGCGCCACCGGTGACCAGGTACTTCCCGCTCATGAACTCGCTACCTCTCGCAGTCGCTGGGCCGCGGTCTCCGGCGGCACGTCGTTGATGAACACGTTCATGCCGGATTCGGAACCCGCGAGGAACTTCAGCTTGCCGGAAGTGCGGCGAATGGTGAAAAGCTCGAGGTGCAGCGCGAAGTCGTCACGGTTGACGCCTTCGAACTCCTCCAGTGTGCCGAACGGCGCCTGGTGCCAGGCGGCGATGTACGGCGTCGGAGGCTCCCCCGCCCTTTCCTTCCCTCCACCCGGCACAGCGCCTTCCCCTCCGCCCCCACAGCGTTTACCCCCCCACCCCACCCCACGAAGATCCCGTCGAAGCGCCGCAAGATTTACAGAAAGACCGTGGGGTACTCTGTGCGTGCCTCCTCGTCGAGCGCGAGCAGGTCGGGGACGCGCCGCTTCGGGTAGAGGTGGACCTCGTACGGCCAGTGCGCGGCGTACGGCACGAAGGCCACCCAATGTTCACCCTCCAGGACGACCCGCCCGCCCGCGAGTTCGCGCTCCAGGACGGCGTCGAACAGGTTCTCCCCTCCGGTCGCCTCCTTGTGGGCGGCGAGCGAACGGAGCATCAGGGCGGTGCGGGGTGTGGTGAAGGGGTACGCGTAGATCTGGCCGTGCGGGTGGCCCAGGGTGACGCCGATCTCGGCGCCGCGGTTCTCGAAGCAGAAGACCTGCTCGACGGCGGGCAGGTGGGACAGCTCCGCGGTGCGGTCGGTCCAGGCGTCCAGGACCAGCCCCGTCTGCTCCTCGGTCAGGTCGGCGAAGGAGGCGTTGTGGTCGGAGGTGAAGCAGACGACCTCGCAGCGGCCCAAGGCGCCGGCGAGCGAGGGGAAGCGGTTCTCGAAGACGACCACGTCGTACGAGGAGTCCGGGATCTCGCTCAGCCGCTCACCCCGGGACGGGCACAGGGGGCACTCGTCGGCCGGCGGGTGGTAGGTACGGCCCTGGCGGTGCGAGGCGATCGCGACAAAGTCGCCGAGCAGCACATCGCCTCGGACCTCGGAGGTCGTGACGGTCCGCTCCAGCGGCCGGCGGTCGACCGCGTCACGCACCACGTCGTCGCGCAGGTCGTAGTAAATGAGCTCACGACCGTCGGCCAGGCAGGTCGAGGTCTTCTTCACGTCGGACTCTCCATCTCGAGCCACTCACCCTTCGAACATAACCAAACATACAAAAACACAAGTCACCACCACCGTCAACGCCCCAAACGCACAAAGCTCACCATCGAAAGTGTTCAAATACCGAACACAGAGGCACAGGTTCCGCTCTGACCGCTTCACGCAACCAAGCGAGGACTCATTGCAAAACCCCACATATCAGGCAGCCGGACTTCGACTCCCCACAAACGGGCTCGACTACACGATCCTCGGCATCTACTTCGCGGTCGTGCTGGGCATCGGCTTCGCGGCCCGCCGCTCCGTGAGGACCAGCCTCGACTTCTTCCTCTCCGGGCGCTCGCTGCCGGCCTGGATCACCGGTCTGGCGTTCATCTCGGCCAACCTCGCCGCCACCGAGATTTTGGGCATGGCGGCGAACAGCGCGCAGTACGGCGCATACACGGTGCACTGGTACTGGATCGGCGCCATCCCGGCCATGGTCTTCCTGGGCCTGGTGATGATGCCCTTCTACTACGGCTCCAAGGTCCGCTCGGTCCCCGAGTTCCTGCTGCTCCGCTTCGACAGGGGCGCGCACCTACTGAGTTCGGTCCTGTTCGCCTTCGCCGCCATCCTGATCGCCGGTGTGAACCTCTACGCGCTCGCGATCGTCGTCGAGGCCCTGCTCGGCTGGCCGCAGTGGGTCGCGATCGTGGTCGCCGGGTTCTTCGTCCTCGCGTACATCACCCTCGGCGGCCTGTCGTCCGCGATCTACAACGAGGTGCTCCAGTTCTTCGTGATCCTGGCGGCCCTCATCCCGATCAGCGTGCTCGGCCTGAAGAAGGTCGGCGGCTGGGGCGGTCTGACCGACGCCCTCACCAAGACCCACGGCCACGACTTCGTCACCGCCTGGGGCGGCACCGGCATCGGCCACGTCAACCCGCTGGGCGCCAACTGGCTGACGATCGTCCTCGGCCTCGGCTTCGTGCTGTCCTTCGGCTACTGGACGACCAACTTCGCCGAGGTGCAGCGCGCCCTGTCCGCGCGGAACCTCTCCGCCGCCCAGCGCACCCCGCTGATCGCCGCGTACCCGAAGGTGTTCATCGTCTTCCTGGTGATGATCCCGGGCCTGGTCGCCGCCGCCGTCGTACCGAGGATCGGCACCTCCGCCTCCGGCCTGCAGTACAACGACGCGATCCCGTATCTGATGCAGGAGTTGCTGCCCAACGGTGTGCTCGGCATCGCGGTGACCGGTCTGCTGGCCGCCTTCATGGCCGGCATGGCGGCCAACGTGTCGTCCTTCAACACGGTGTTCACCAACGACATCTGGGCGAAGTACGTGGTCAGGCACCGCCAGGACGAGTACTACGTCAGGTTCGGCCGTCTCATCACGGCCATCGGCGTCCTCGCCTCGATCGGCACGGCGTTCCTGGCGTCCTCGTTCTCCAACATCATGAGCTATCTGCAGACGCTGTTCTCCTTCTTCAACGTGCCGATGTTCGTGGTCTTCGTCGTCGGTATGTTCTGGAAGCGAGCGTCCATGAAATCCGGCTTCTGGGGCCTGCTCGCGGGCACGGTGACCGCGATGGTGAACTACTTCGTCATCTACAAGCAAGGTGTCATCGGCATCCCCTCCGACCAGGGCGCCAACTTCGTGTCGGCGATCGCCGGTTTCGTGGCCGGCGCGGTCGTGATGGTCGCGGTCTCGATGTTCACCGCGCCGAAGCCGCACGAGGACCTGCAAGGGCTGGTGTACGGCACCCGGTCCCCCGGCATGGCCGAGCCGCCCGCCGTCGGCGACGACGCCTGGTACCGCAGGCCGGCGCTGCTGGGCTGGGGCGCGGTCGTCCTCGCCGCCGCCTGCTACGTCCCGTTCTCGTTCTGAGCGCGGGAGGATGGAGAAACCATGTCCGAGTCCTCCGAGTCCTCCGAGTTCCCCGAGCCCTCCGAGTTCCCCGAGTTCTCCGAGCGTGAGGTCCAGCGCGAAGTCACCGAGCTGGAGCACCGGTCCGCGACGGCGGCGCGGATCTTCGATCTGCGCCGCATCATCGGCGGCCTGTTCGTGGTCTACGGCATCATCGTCATGATCGCGGGATTCACGGCCTCCGACGCCGCGATCCACAAGGCCCAGGGCGTCAACATCAACCTGTGGACCGGGCTGGGAATGCTGCTGCTCGGCATCTTCTTCCTGGCCTGGCTGAAGCTGCGCCCCATGGCTCCGCCTCCCCCGGCGGCCCTTGCGGACGAGAAGCGGGAGTGACGCGCGGCCCGCTGCCGACACACACCTCTGTCCACTCCTCTGTTCACTCCTCTGCTCACTCCTGCGCGGACGGCGACGCATGGTCCACGGGGCCCGCACGGTCCAGCAACCCCGTACGCGCCGCCAATGCCGCCGCCTCCAGACGGGAGCCCACGCCCAGCTTCATCAGGACCCGCTGGACGTGGGTGCGGGCCGTCGAGGGGGCTATGGCCATGCCGGCCGCGATCAGCCGCGTGTCCTCGCCCTCCGCGACCCGCACCAGGACCTCCACCTCGCGCGGGGTCAGCAGCTGCAGCAGCCGCTGGCCCTCGTCGTCCGGCTGGGCGGCCGGGTTCAGCAGTTCGCCGAACGCGCCCTGCAACAGCTGCGGCGCCACCGCCGCCTCACCCGCCCGCGCCTTCATGATCGCCCGCTCGACGCCCTCGATGCGTTCGTCGTGGCGTACGTAGCCCGAGGCTCCGGCGGCGAACGCGGCCGCGATTCCGCGCGGGTTCGGCACCGGCCCCAGGACCAGCACCGCCACCTGCGGGCGCTCCTGCTTGATCCGCACCACCGGGTCGAAGGCCCCCGGCTCGGCGGGCGTCGCCGTTCCCAGCAGGCACACCTCGGGTGCCCTGTTGATCACCAGTTCCGCCGCGCCCGCGGCGGGCGCCGCCGCGGCGAGCACCCGGTGCCCCCGCAGCTTCAACGCCGAGGCCAGTGCCTCGGCGAGCAGTCGGTGGTCGTCGACCACCATGAGTCGCACTCCCATCGAGCAACCCCCCAGTCCCCCAATGGATGCCCACTATGGATGTCCACTGGCCCGCACGGACAGAGGCCCCCCGGCACACCCCCC
>CBFHCJ010000314.1:0-7649 GCA_965654005.1 uncultured Streptomyces sp.
TCGCCGAGTGGTGCCGCTTCGCCCGGAAGAACTACTTCTATCCGGACATGCCGAAAAACTTCCAGACCTCCCAGTACGACGAGCCGATCGCCTTCAGCGGCTACCTCGACGTACAGCTGGAGGACGGCGCGACGTTCCGCGTGGAGATCGAGCGCGCCCATATGGAGGAGGACACCGGCAAGTCCACCCACGTGGGTGGCGCGACCGGCCGCATCCACGGCGCGTCCCACTCCCTGCTGGACTACAACCGCGCCGGCATCCCGCTGATCGAGATCGTCACCAAGCCGATCGTCGGCGCCGGCGACCGCGCGCCCGAGGTGGCGAAGGCGTACGTCCGCGAGCTGCGCGAGCTGATCCGTGCGCTCGGCGTCTCCGAGGCCCGTATGGAGATGGGCCAGATGCGCTGCGACGTCAACCTGTCGCTGATGCCCAGGGGCGGCGACAAGTTCGGCACCCGCTCGGAGACCAAGAACGTCAACTCGCTGCGGTCGGTGGAGCGGGCCTGCCGCTACGAGATCCAGCGCCATGCCGCGGTCCTGAACAGCGGCGGCACGATCATCCAGGAGACTCGCCACTTCCACGAGGACACCGGGTCCACGACCTCCGGCCGCGTCAAGGAAGAGGCCGAGGACTACCGCTACTTCCCGGAGCCGGACCTGGTGCCGGTGGCCCCCACCCGCGAGTGGGTCGAGGAACTGCGCGCCGCGCTGCCGGAGCTGCCCCTCGTGCGCCGCACCCGGCTGCTCGGGGAGTGGGGGATCTCCGCCACCGACATGCAGGCGATCCTCAACGCCGGTGCGCTCGACCCGATCGTCGCCACCATCGAGGCGGGCGCCGACGCGGCCTCCGCCCGCAAGTGGTGGATGGGCGAGCTCGCGCGCAACGCGAACGAGTCGGGCAAGGCCCTGGACGAGCTGTCCATCACACCGGAGCAGGTGGTCCGGGTCACCAAGCTGGTGGCCTCCGGCGACCTGAACGACAAGCTCGCCCGTCAGGTCATCGAGGGCGTCCTCGCGGGCGAGGGCACCCCGGACGAGGTCGTCGAGAAGCGCGGTCTGAAGGTCGTCTCCGACGAGGGCGCCCTGACCGCGGCCGTCGACGAGGCCATCAACGGCAACCCGGCCATCGCGGACAAGATCCGCGGTGGCAAGGTGGCCGCGGCCGGGGCCCTGGTCGGCGCCGTCATGAAGGCCACCCGCGGCCAGGCGGACGCGGCCCGCGTCAAGGAGCTGATCCTGGAGAAGCTTGGCGTCAGCGAGGGCTGAGAAAACCGCGAAAACGGCGCCCAGGGGCGGTACGTCACATGTGACGCACCGCCCCTGGGCGCTTTTACAAAAATCTTATGGCGCGACCGAGTTTCTGGAATTGTTCTGTGAATCGGGTCGCACTCGTGTGAACAACCCCACGAAACCGGCAAACGATCTCTTCCGGCTGCAAGAGTGTCCTGGCATTACTCATGTGTTCTTTGCGGGCTGTTCAGTTCCATTAACGGCTGTTCCCGGTCAAAGATCCACAAAATAGCTCCGGGAGCACATTCGTGGCAGCCCTTGCACGCTGGTGTGTCCGCCACCGCCTCGTCACCGTTCTGCTCTGGCTGGTCGCCTTCGCCGGTGTCACCGCCGGCGCCACCGTCGCGGGCTCCGCGTTCTCGAACGACTACGAGGCTCCCGGTACCGAGTCGGGCCGCGCCACCCAGCTGCTCCAGGAGGGCTTCCCCGGCCTCGGCGGCGACAGCGACACCGTCGTCTGGCACACCAGCCCCGGTGGCGTGCGCGCCGCCGATGTCGAGCAGACGATGACCCACACCCTGGACCGGATCGCGAACCTGCCCGGCGTCGCCTCCGTCACCAGCCCGTACGAGGGCGCCCACAGCGGCCAGATCAGCCGCGACGGCCGCACCGCGTATGCCACGGTCGTCTTCGACGAGCAGGTCGAGAACATCAGCAAGGGCGAGGCCAGGGCGGTCCTCGACACCGCCGAGGCCGCCGAGACCAAGGGGCTCCAGGTCGAACTGGGCGGCAGCGCCATCGGCATCACCCAGTCGCAGAGCGGGCACCTCGCCGAGGCCGTCGGCGTGATCGTCGCCGCAGTGGTCCTCTTCCTCGCCTTCGGCTCGCCGGCCGCCTCCCTGCTGCCCATCGCGACCGCTCTGATCGGCGTCGGCACCGCGTACTTCGGCATCGAGCTGCTCGGGCACGCCATGACCGTCGCCGACTTCGCACCCATGCTCGGCATGCTCATCGGGCTCGGCGTCGGCATCGACTACGCACTGTTCATCGTGACCCGGCACCGCCGGGGCCTGAAGCGCGGCGTCCCGGTGGAGGAGGCCGCCGTCGGTGCCGTCGCCACCACCGGACGGGCCGTCGTCTTCGCGGGCGCGACGGTGTGCATCGCGCTGCTCGGCATGCTGATCCTGCGCCTGGGCTTCCTCAACGGCGTCGCCGTGGCCGCCTGCCTGACCGTCATCCTGGCCGTCGCGGCCTCCGTGACCCTGCTGCCCGCCCTGCTGTCCTTCATCGGCCCGCGCGCCCTCAGCAGGCGCGAGAGGCACCGGCTGGCCGAGCACGGGCCGGAACCCGAGCTGCCGACCGGGCTCGCCGCGCGCTGGTCCGCGTTCGTGGAGCGCCACCCCAAGAAGCTCGGCGCCGTCGCCCTGGCCGTCATGGCCCTGCTCGCGCTGCCCACCCTCTCCCTGCACCTGGGCACCTCGGACCAGGGCAACGACCCGAAGTCGTCGACCACCCGGCAGGCGTACGACCTCCTCGCCGACGGCTTCGGACCCGGCGTCAACGGCCCGCTCACCCTGGTCACCCGCGTCGGCGGCGCCGAGGACAAGCTCGCGCTCGACAACCTCGACAGCACGCTCGCGGCCACCGAGGGCGTCGCGTCGGTGACGCCGGTGACGTACGACGGCAGCGGCCGGACGGCGTACCTCACCGTCGTACCGGACTCCGCCCCCCAGTCCCAACACACCAGCGACCTCGTGGACCGGCTGCGCACCGACGTGCTGCCGCGCGCCGAGAAGGGCACCACGCTCGACCTGTACGTCGGCGGGGTCACCGCCGGCTACGACGACTTCGCCGCCGTGATCGTCGGCAAGCTGCCGCTGTTCGTCGGCGTGGTGATCGGACTGGGCTGTGTGCTGCTCCTGCTCGCCTTCCGCTCCCTCGGCATCCCGCTGAAGGCCGCCGCGATGAACGTGGCCGCCGTCGCCTCCGCGTTCGGCGTGGTCGTCGCGATCTTCCAGTGGGGCTGGGGAAGCGAGCTGCTGGGCCTCGGCCGGGCCGGGCCGATCGAGCCCTTCCTCCCCGTGATCATGGTCTCGGTGCTCTTCGGGCTCTCCATGGACTACCAGGTGTTCCTGGTCAGCCGCATGTACGAGGAGTGGCTGGAGACCGGCGACAACCGGCGGGCCGTGCGGGTCGGCCTCGCCGAGACCAGCCGGGTGATCAACTCGGCGGCCGTGATCATGATCTCCGTCTTCCTCGCCTTCGTGCTCAGCGGCGACCGCGTGATCGCCATGTTCGGCATCGCGCTCGCCTCGGCCGTCGCCCTCGACGCCTTCGTCCTGCGCACGCTCCTCGTCCCCGCCCTGATGCACCTGCTCGGCAGCGCCAACTGGTGGCTGCCGGCCTGGCTGGAGCGCCGACTGCCGCGTATCAGCATCGAGCCGCCCGAGTGCCGTGCGACGATTCCGGGGCAGCGCGACGACGAGGACGCGCTGGTCGACGTACTGGTGAAGGAGCGGCAGCGGGATGTACGGGACATCCCTGGGTGACGACGGAGCCGAACTCAGGCCGCTGGAGCCGTGGCACGCCGAGGAGTTCCTGGCGCACCTCGACCGGGGGCGCGAGTTCGTGGGCCGGCACATCGCGTTCGGGACGAAGGCCACGGACGTCGACTCCGCCCGGGAGCACGGCGCCGCACTCCCGACGGGCGACCGCACGGGGGCGGCCGCCCACCTCACGGCCGGGCCGCACAGGAGAGCCTCTGCCCGGGCGGCGGGCTGAGGCTTACGCTGTCAGGGGTCCGGGCCGAGAGAGGCGCCGTGTTCAACATGTTCGAAGAACTGTTCGCACCGAGCCGCAAACACACCCACGACGAGCAAAAGCGCCTGGAACTGACCCGGTTGGACGTGACGGACGGCGATCCCGGACGCGGGCCCATAGACCTGGCCTCCGGCAAGGTGGTCGTACGACTGCCCGGCCCGGCTGCTCCTACCGACCTGGAGACGACGCCGGAGTCCGGACAAGGCTGACCCCCGCCTACGACACCTCCACCTCCAGGATCCGGTCGTCCGTCTTCGACGGCTTGCCCCGGCCGTCCGTGTTGCTCGTCGTCAGCCACAGTCGGTTGCCGCCGGCCGGGACCACCGTGCGGAGGCGGCCGTAGGCGCCCGTCAGGAACGCCTGCGGGGCCGCCGAGGCCTCCGTGCCCTTCAGGGGGATGCGCCACAGCCGCTTCCCGCGCAGGCCCGCCATCCAGATCGAGCCCTTGACGTAGGCGATCCCGCTGGGGGAGGCCACGTCGGTGTGCCACTGGGCGAGCGGGTCGTGGTACTTGGGGTCGGTCGACTTCCCCTCGGCCTTCGGCCAGCCGTAGTTGTCACCGGGCTTGATCGCGTTCAGCTCGTCCCAGATGTCCTGGCCGAACTCCGACGCGAACAGCCGCTGTTCGGGGTCCCAGGCGAGGCCCTGCACATTGCGGTGACCGTAGGAGTACACGGCGGAGTCGGGGAACGGGTTGCCGGGGGCCGGTTCGCCGTCCGGGGTCATGCGCAGGATCTTGCCGCCCAGGGACTTCGGGTCCTGGGCCAGACCTCCGTCGCCGGACTCGCCCGTGCCCGCGTACAGCATCCCGTCCGGTCCGAACGCGATCCGGCCGCCGTTGTGGACGACGCCCTTGGGGATGCCCTTGAAGACCGTGTCCGGAGCGCCCAGCCGCTCACCGGTCGGCTTCTTCGGGTCGTACAGCATGCGGGCGACGCGGTTGTCGGAGTCGGTCGTGAAGTACGCGTAGATCAGGTGGTCCGAGGCGTAGTCGGGGGAGAGGGCGATGCCCAGCAGACCGCCCTCTCCCGCGGCCGAGACGCCCGGCACCACGCCCAGGACCGTCTTTCTCCCGGTCTTCTGGTCGATGCGTGTGATCGTGCCGTCGTCCCGGGAGGAGACCAGCAGCCCGCCGTCGGGCAGCGGAGCGAGGCCCCAGGGGGTCCTGAGGTTCGTGGCGACGGTACGCACCACCCGGACCGAACCCTTCGCCGGCGGGGTCTTCTCGGCCGTCTGCCCGGAGGACGAGCCCCCCGGTGCCACACCGCTCGACGAGACGCTCCGGCCGCCCTCGGGCCCGTCCCCGCCGCCCGAGGAGCAGCCTGCCGTCAGCAGGAGCGCGGCGGCGGCCGACACGGCCGTCACAGCTCGACGTCGCATGATCCGGATTCCCTTCCACGCGGGGGCTGCTTTCTTTCCTGCACCGCTCACCCCCGAGGGTTCCCGATCGACGGCCGACAACCCGCCGACACACCGTGGGCTCAGTCCCATGATCCCTGTGCCCCTGGCAGCTCCGCCAGTTCCGTCAGGTCCTTCGGGGTCAGCCGGATCCCGGGCGCGCCCGCGTTCTGCGTGACCCAGCGCTTCCGTTTGGCGCCCGGTACCGGGACCACCTGCCGGCCCTGCGCCAGTACCCAGGCCAGCGCCACCTGGGCGGGTGTGACGTCCTCGCCGTGGCGGCGGGCCACCCGTCTGAGACCCGCCACGATCGGCTGGTTCGCCGCCATCATCTCGGCCGTGAAGCGGGGGTGCCGGGCGCGCAGGTCGTCCGGTTCGAAGCCCTCGCCCGGCGTCAGTGTGCCGGTCAGAAAGCCGTTGCCGAGCGGCATCGCCGCCAGGAAACCGACCCCGCGCGCCGTGCACCACGGCAGCAGCGCGGTGAGCGCCTCCGTCGACCACACCGACAGCTCGGCCTCAACAGCGCTCACCGGGAAAACCTGTTGCACCCGTTCGAGCTGCCGAATCGTTTGGTCGTACAGCCGCGTCCCGGACCGCCGCCCGCCCCGCACGCCCAGCGCGCACAACCCCAGCGCCCGTACCTTGCCCGCCCGCACCAGCTCCGCCATCGCGCCCCAGGTCTCCTCGACGGGGACCTCCGGGTCCGCGCGGTGCAGCTGGTAGAGGTCGATGACATCCGTCTGCAGACGGCGCAGCGAGGCGTCGCAGGCCCGTTTCACATAGCCGGGGCGGCCGTTGGCCACGATGTGCTGCTCGCCCACCAGCAGGCCGACCTTGGTCGACACGAACGCCTCGGTGCGCCGTTCCTTCAGCACCCGGCCCACCAACAGCTCGTTGGTGAACGGCCCGTACATGTCGGCCGTGTCGAGCAGTGTCACCCCCAGATCGAGCGCCCGGTGCACTGTGCGCAGCGACTCGTCGCCCCGCTGCCGCGAACCGGAGTACCCCCAGCTCATCGGCATGCATCCGAGTCCTACGGCCCCAACTTCGAGCGCCGCCGCGCCGATCGTCCTGCGCTCCACCTGGCCGTGTCCTCCCTTTCCTGGCACCCCAAACTAACCAATGCGGCGCCGGATGCTTCGCATAGCCTCCTGACCATGACTGACGAGGTTTGGCTTCCGTTCCGTCCCGACGAGATACCCGGGCTTCCCCTGGGCCTTGATTACCGCTTCTGGGACGGCGGCGAGGAGTTCCCCGCGGACCCCGCCGACTGCGCGTTCTACGCCGTGCCCTACATGAAGAGCAGTGAGATCGCGCTACGGCCCATGGCCGCGATGACGTCCGTCCGCGTGGTGCAGACGCTCTCCGCCGGCGTCGACCACGTCAAGCCGGGCCTCGGTCTGCTGCCCGAGGGGGTGCGGTTGTGCAACGCCCGCGGGGTGCACGACGCCAGCACCGCCGAGCACACGCTGGCCCTCATCCTCGCCTCGTTGCGGGGCATCCCCGACTTCGTCCGGGGCCAGGACCGCGAGGAGTGGCGCTCGGGGTTCCGTCCGGCGCTCGCGGACAAGTCCGTCCTCATCGTCGGATACGGGTCCGTGGGCGCCGCCATCGAGGACCGGCTCGCGCCGTTCGAGCTCGCGCGGGTGGCGCGCGTCGCGCGCCACGGTCGGGACACAGCGCGCGGCCTTGTGCATCCCGTCTCCCGATTGTCGGAACTTCTTCCCGACGCCGATGTCGTGGTGCTCGTCACACCGCTCACGGAAGAGACGAAAGGCCTGGTCAACGGGGACTTTCTGGCCCGGATGAAGGACGGGGCGCTGCTCGTCAACGTGGCGCGCGGCGGTGTGGTCGACACCAAGGCGCTGCTGGCCGAGCTGGAGTCCGGTCGCATCACGGCCGCACTGGACGTCACCGACCCCGAACCGCTGCCCGCGGGGCACCCGCTGTGGCATGCGCCGGGCGTGCTGATCAGCCCTCATGTCGGCGGTCCCACGTCGGCGTTCTGGCCCCGCGTCAAGCGCCTCCTGAGCGCCCAGCTGAACCGTTTCGCGCAGGGGGAACCGATGGAGAACGTGGTTTTGACGACCGGCTCCTAGAACACACTGAGGGGCGGGGGGCGGCCAAGGAGGCCCCCTTGCGCGCGGGTCCCGTACGGCGCACGATTCGGGCCACCCCCGTCCCTCGCGCACCCGTCGACCG
>CBFHCJ010000315.1:0-7635 GCA_965654005.1 uncultured Streptomyces sp.
CACGCTCTCGGCGTCGAGGTGGTTGGTGGGCTCGTCGAGCAGCAGCAGGTCGGGCGCCTCGAGCAGCAGCTTGCACAGCGCCACGCGGCGCTTCTCGCCACCGGAGAGGTTGGTGACCGGCCAGTCGCCGGGCGGGCAGCCCAGGGCGTCCATGGCCTGCTCGAGCTGGGCGTCGAGGTCCCAGGCGTTGGCGTGGTCGAGCTCCTCCTGCAGCTTGCCCATCTCGTCCATGAGCTCGTCGGTGTACTCGGTCGCCATCTGCTCGGCGATCTCGTTGAACCGGTCGAGCTTGCCCTTGATCTCGGCGACACCCTCCTGGACGTTCTCCAGGACGGTCTTCTCCTCGTTCAGCGGGGGCTCCTGAAGCAGGATGCCGACGCTGTAGCCGGGCGAGAGGAAGGCGTCACCGTTGGACGGCTGCTCCAGTCCCGCCATGATCTTCAGCACGGTCGACTTACCGGCACCGTTCGGGCCGACGACGCCGATCTTGGCACCCGGAAGGAAGCTCAGGGTGACGTCGTCGAGGATCACCTTGTCGCCGTGCGCCTTGCGCGCCTTGCGCATGGTGTAAATGAACTCAGCCAAGAGAAACCGTCCGGCAGCTTGAAATCTGGCAGTGGGCAGATACACCCCATCTTGCCTGACGGCTAGCCCTGGGTGGTAACCCGTATGGTCGGGGAGCGCTGACCTGGAGGTTTCACCACTGGAGGCGGTGGCTGGTTGCGCTTCTCATGGGCGGCCACCCCCCTGGGTAGCCGCCCGGTCGCTTTCAGTAGGCGTGTCGGTCCGGCTTCGCCTCCCATGCCTCGTACGCCCTGGCGCCCAGCTCCGGGTGGATCTGCTCGATATGGATCCGTCGCTCTTCCAACGGCCTCTGGAAGTCCTCGTACTGGTAGACGTCGTCGAAGCCGATCTTCCGTGTGTCGTCCAGGCCGCAGCTGAAGTAGACGTTGTCGATGCGGGACCAGTAGATGGCGCTCATGCACATCGGACACGGTGCGCCGCTGATGTAGATCGAGCAGCCCTGGAGCATCCGGGCCCGCTCGGGAACCGGATCGGGAGACCCTTCGGGGCGCGGCACATATTCGAGGGTGCTCTCGTTCTGGTGCTCCTCCGAGATGCTGGGCGCCTCTGGGTTGAGGCGCTGGACCGCCTTGCGGATGGTCTCCATCTCGGCATGGGCGGTCGGGTCGCCGGTCAGGAGCACACGGTTCTGCCCACGGGCGATGATCTCGCTGTCCCGGGTGAGCACAGCTCCGAACGGGCCGCCCCAACCATGCTCCACCGACTCCGTGGCCAGCCGTGCCGCTTCAGCCAGAAACTCCTTGTGACCCATCACAACCTCCGCTTCGCGCCGGTTCACTTTCCGAACTTCTCCCGGTTTGTACGATAAGTCCCTTTCGGATTAGGCTACTCCGTATGAACGCCAGCGCAAACCGCGCCACCGATGGAGCCGGAGCCACCGTGGTGACGTCCCAAAAGGTCGTCCCCGGTTGCGAGGAGGACTACAAGCGCTGGCAGGAACAGGTGAATCGGGCCGTACGGGACTTCGACGGCTTCGAGGGAACGGAGTTGTACCCACCCGGCTCTCCCGACGACAACCAGTGGGTCGTGGTGTTCCGTTTCTCGGACATCGACCAGTTGAGCACCTGGCTCCGGTCGGGAACGCGCCGGGAACTTCTCCATGAAGGTCGCGACCTGTTCGAGGAAGAGCCTTCCCAAGAGGTTCTCAGCGGTGGGGAACGGGCCCAGGAAGCCGTGACGGCGGTTGTCTCCCACGAGGTGAAGCCGGGCCGGGAGCAGGACTTCGTACGCTGGCAGGACAAGGCCCTCAGGGCTCAGGAGAAATACCCGGGCTTCATGGGGTCCGAACTCTTCGCGCCGGTTGAGGGGGTCCAGGACCGCTGGGTCGTCGCGTTCCGGTTCGACACACGCCAACATCTCGACGAATGGCTGAAGTCGGACGTCCGCAGAAAACTCCTCGACGAGGGGCGCGACTACTTCGCCGACTACAACGTGCGCGAGATCGAGTCGGCCTTCAGCGGATGGTTCCGTTTCGGCGAAGGGGAGCAGGCGGGTGTCCCGCCCAACTGGAAGCAGGCCATGTCCGTCCTCCTCGCGCTCTATCCCACCGTCATGGTGCTCAACCTCACCGTGGGGCGTGCGCTCACGGACGCCGGCGTTGCCGGGTACCTCGGCCTCTTCATCTCGAACGTGTTGAGCGTCGGAATTCTTACCTGGGTGCTGATGCCCATGGTCGTCAACCGCTCCCTGGCCTTCTGGCTGGCCCCCGACCGGCCGCGTTCGCGCCGCCTCGACTTGGCGGGCGCGATCGTGGTGGCGGTGTGCTATGCGGCGCTCATCGCGATCTTCGGCCTCACCACCTGAATTCACCATTGAACCACCTGAATTCAAGTGGATCGAAGTGGATCAGAAGTGGATCAAGGGCTTGGTGACGCGGAACGTCGCCTCCCAGGTCTGGGGTGTGCCCAGCGCCTCTATGGCCGCGTCCACGCCCTGGCCTTCCGTCAGTTGGAGGATCCGCTCGACGGGATCGCACCGGGTGTGGTCGACGACCACATCGGCACCGAAGTGACGTGCCAGTTCCTGTCGTTCGGGGCGCGATTCGACGGCGACGACGAAGCCGGCGCCGCGCAACCGGCACCCGATGGTGGCCGAAAGTCCCACTGCTCCCTGGGCGAAAAGGGCGACGGTCTGGCCGAAATCGAGTTCCGCGTGTTCGGCGGCCACGAATCCGGTCGACAGCATATCCGTCGCATACAACGCCTGGTGGTCCGACAGTGCCTCGGGAATGGGAGCGAGATTGGCCCGCGCATCGTTGACGAGGAAGTACTGCGCCAGGCTGCCGTCCACCTGGACGGTGAACCTGGCCCCGCCCATCATTCTGCCTTCACATTGCGAGGACAGTCCGCGCTGACAGAATTCACACTGAAAACAGGGCGTGACGCCGCCCACCGCGACACGCTCACCTTCGGCAAGCCCCTCTACAGCGGAGCCGAGCGCATGGACCACTCCGACCGCCTCATGTCCGAGAGTGACATCCGGGGAAACCGGAACCGCTCCCCGCACCGTATGGACGTCGGAAGTACAGACCATGGCGGTGGTCGTACGCACCACGGCATCATTCGGTCCCGGCTCAGGAACGGGTTTGTCGAGGACGGCGACCTCGCCGACCCTCCTCATGACGAAGGATTTCATGGTGTTGATTTCATGGTGTCAGTGGCAATCTCCGCCGGCCACGATTCGTTTCGGCGCTGGCTGCAAGGTAGGCTGGAAAGACCGAACTGCCCTGGCTCATTACCGAATACGCTTCTTCAGCGTCATCCACGACGGCAGTCTCCGCAACTTCTCTGCCCCGAGGGCGTGAGGCAAGCAGGGGATCGCCGAGGCGAGGAGTACGGGCAGATGAGCCGCCATGCGCAGATTCGCGGTCTCGGGGGAATGCTGATATGGCGCGACGACGCCGGTTACGAAGACATCCGCCGGTCCTTGGTGTGGAACGGGCTGACACCGGCGCGGTTCCCGGACGTCATCGTCCGTCCCGCTTCGGCCCCTGATGTAGTGGAAGCGGTTCGCCTGGCCCGGTCCCAGGGATTCCAGGTCACCATGCGGTCAGGAGGACACAGCTGGTGCGGGTCACCGCTGCGCGAGGGCGGCATGCTCATCGACCTGTCCGGGCTCCGCACGTGCACTGTCGACCGCGCCTCCGCGACGGCGACGGTGCAGCCCGGTATCAGGGGCGGGGAGCTCACCTCGGAGCTCGGCCGTCACGGGCTCGCCTTTCCCACGGGCCACTGCGAGTCCGTCGCCGTCGGCGGCTACCTCCTCAGCGGAGGGCTCGGCTGGAATTCCGGTGTCCGCGGGCCGGCGTGCGCCGACGTCGAGGAAATCGAAGCCGTCACCGCGGACGGCGAGCCGGTCGTCTGCAACAAGCGCGACCACAGCGACCTGTTCTGGGCGGCACGGGGAGCGGGTCCGGGTTTCTTCGCCGCGGTCACCGCCTTCCGCCTCAGGCTGTATCCGCATCCCGGCGCGATCACGAGCACCACGTGGACCTTCCCCCTCGCAGATGTCTCCGGGGTGACGCAGTGGGCCACCGAGACGGCATCGGGGCTGCCCCCGGGCGTCGAGCTGAGCTTCTCCCTCGGCACGGCGGACCCCGGCATGAAACCGGGCCCCAAAGTGGTGACCGTCACCGGTACGGCCTTCGCCTCGTCGCGGCAGGAAGCCGATGAGTTCCTCGGACCGCTCCGGTCCTGCCCCCTCGCCGAACGCGCCCTCTCCCGGCAGTTGGACGAGCCGGCGACGTTCAAGGCCCTGTACGACGCCTCCGCCGCCCTGTGGCCTCCGAAGCTGCGCTATGCGGCGGACACGCTGTGGTCGGACGCCGGCTTCCCCACGCTGCTCGAGCGGCTCGCAGATGTCGTCGCCTCGGCCCCGTCGAGCAGGTCGCTGGTCATCGCACCGATCTCGCCGGCAGGCCGTCCGCCACAGGACATGGCCTTCTCCGCGCTCGGGCAGAGCTACGTCGTCCCCTACGCCATCTGGGACGATCCCCGCCAGGACGCCGCCAACATCAACTGGCTGCGGGAAGCCATCCATACGGTCGAACCCCTCGGCACGGGGCACTACATCGCCGAGACCGACCTCACCGCCGCATCGTCCCGCGCCCGCCGGTCTTTCGCCCCGGACGACTGGCAGCGCCTGCAGAGCCTCAGAGCGCGGTACGACCCGGACGGCCTCTTCTGCTCCTACCTGTCACCACAGGACGCCACGCCGTAGCGTCCCGCGGCTTTGTGAGCCGCCCGTCAGCCACTCGCTGTTGAATTGACAAGGTTCCTTGGCGGTCAGTCCCGCGTCGGGGTCTTCTTCTTGCGTACCAGCAGCAGCGCCGCGCCGCCGATCACCACCAGGGCGATGGCCGTGCCCGCGATGAACGGGGTCGCGTTCGAGGTGCCCGTCTCGGCGAGGTTGGTGTCCACCGCCGTGCCGCCCACCGTCGCGAGGCTGGGCTCACTGAGCGTCTGCGTCTTCAGACCACCCGCGCTGGTCTCGGTCTTGCAGTCGAGGACCCCCTCGAACCACTCCTCATAGCCACTGGGCCCCTCGATCGTGAAGTCGTATGCCTGATCCTCCTGCAATGGAATCGTCACTGTCTGCGACTTTCCGGCCGCGATGGTGTGCTCGGTGCCCATCAGCGTGAACGTGAACGCCTTGTCGCCCTTGTTCACGGCAGTGAGGTCCACGCCGCCCTTGGCACAGTTCTTCTCGGCCGACAGCGCGGGTATCGCCCCCCTGCGGGCCCAGTTCGCCGTCGCCGTCGCCGAAACGGTCGACTCGCTGGAACCGGCGAGTATCTGCGTCTGGCTGCGGGTCTCCGAGGCGAAGGCCCGGCCGACCGGCACGGTGGTCGACGCCTGGACGGTCAGCTCGGCCGAACCGTCCTGGGCCTTCTTCGGCACCTCGAAGTAGAGGTGTCCGCCGTCAGTCGCGGACGTGACCTCCTTGCCGTTCTTGTCGACGATCTCGACCCCGCTCGTCGTGGCGTCCGCCGGCGGCGTCACCGTGACGCTGTCCGCGTTCGTGTGCACCGTGACCGGGCCGAGCCGCTCACCCGGGTGGCCCGAGAGGGCGGGCGGGTCGAGAGTCAGGGACGCGGCGGGCTCCGGGAGGTTCAGCGCGTGCTTCTCCAGGTAGTCCGCGAGCCTCTCCGCCTGGGGGTCGACCGCGTCCACGTCGACGCCGTCCGAGTAGCGCCAGATCGCCACCTGGGTACCGGCCGCCGCGTCCTGCTCGGTGAGCCCGTTGGCGTCGGCCTCGGCCGCCAGCGCCGCAAGGTCGTTCACTTGCGGGTAGGAGTTCTCCAGGATCCAGCGGATCTTGCCTGCGTTCCTGTTGCCGTTCAGGGACGTAGCGCTCCACGGCGTCTCGTGGTACTTGGCGTCCTTCTGCGTCGGGTCATGCATGTCGATGCAGTAGGTCTGCAAAGTGCCGCCGTTGTCGACGGACATCTCGAACAGACCCGCTGACACCTGCTCGTCCGTGCCGCCGTCGTGGATGACGGCGGCTCCGTACGTCTTGAGGCCGTCTATGGTCGCGGTCGCTCCGCCCTCGCTCTGCGGAGTCGCGTCGGCGGCCGCTACGCCCGCGGTCGCCAGCAGACCCGCCGCGACGAGTCCGGACACCAGCGTCGCGGCGGTGAGGGCGGTGGCCCCTCGCCTGCGCGCAAACCACGCAGAGAACGAAGAAAACACAGAATTCCCCTTCGAGCAGGACCCGTTGACATGAGGGGGTGAGGTCCCACCAGCAGAATCAGAAGCCCCGAGAGCTATGCCCGGCATCCTATGGACGCGGCGCACCCCCCTCCCCAGTCATATCGTCGGATAACCGATCCGACTCGGAATCGTTATCGCTCACACAGCCTGTGAGCTGCGCTTATCGCCGAAATACATGGGGATCGTTCGGGTATTGACCGATGCATTGGCCGATAGGCGGCAGTTCGGGCACGGCGGGCGAATCTGGCCTGACGCCATGTCACCCCTGCTTGCTCCAGCTGAGGTTGGGCCTCCACTGCCTCGGACCGGTCCTGCCGATCGGGCCGACTTGCCGGTTCCGTCTCCCAGTCGGGCTCCGGCTTCGGGGGCGCCTCCGTCTGCACCTCCGGCCTGGAGGACCGCCGGAAGGCCGACGTGCCGCGCGACAGATCGTGGCCGATCGCCGCCGCGTCGAGGTCCGCCGACAGCCAGCTCTGTCCGTCCCGCTGCTCGGTTCGCACCTTCAACCGACCCTGCACGACGAGCGGGTCGCCCACGTTCACGGACGAAAGGACGTTCGCCGCCAGCGAGCGGCGGGTCCACACCGTGAAGAAGTTCGTGTGCCCGTCCGTCCACGCGTTCTTCTCCCGGTCCAGATACCGCGCAGTCACCGCGAGCCGGAAGCGGGCCGTGAGACCCGTCGGCGACTCCCGGTGCACCGGCCGTGTGGCGACGTTGCCGACCACGCACACCGTTGTCTCGTTCATGCGAAACCCCTCCCTCGCCCCGACTTCCGCGCCGGGGTGGACGCGTACGGGCCCGTCCCGTACGGCGGCGTCTGCCGCGGCGGTCATGCCATGTCGCATGCCGCCGCCGGTACGAGGACCGCGTTCGTCGCGATCGCCGCGAGATCAGACTGCCTCCGTCGGGCCGAGCCCGCTGAGCACTGTGGGCTACCGCCCGGTTGTGGAAAACCACGTCACCCGAACGAGAGCCTCCGCCCCTTTCCGGCATCTCTGCCGGGCGAGAACTCACCCCAACCGCGCCCCCGCCACGGCCCCCGTGACCTTCGCGTACTGCTCCCGTACCTCGCCGTACCGCAGCAGCTCCGCCGCCACCGGATCCAGTACCCGGGCCCGTCCGCACCCGGCGGCCGCATCCCGCAGCCTCCGTTCCGTCTCGAGCCCGTGTCGCCGGGCCGGTCCGCGCGCGGCCATCCTGCAGCTCCACTCGATGGCCGGGCCCCCGGCGATGCCGGCCGCCATCAGCAGCACCGGAACCCCGAGGTCCGGCGACATGAACCCGACGACCTGCACCAGCAACCACAGCGCGCCGACGACCTGGAGAAGCGTCATCGACG
>CBFHCJ010000316.1:0-7634 GCA_965654005.1 uncultured Streptomyces sp.
GCGGGCCGTCTGTGGCTGGTCGCGCCCACGCGGCGGAGCCGCATGATGTCAGAGCCCCGCGCCCCTTGAAGGGGCTACCGCCCCCAGCGGGGCGCACCACCGAGCCCGGAGGGAATGCCCTCCGGGCTTTCTGTGTTTCCATGTATGCATAAAGTTCAATAGTCAACTAAACTCGAAGCTCAAGGAGGTACCGACATGCCTGCAGTGACCGTCGAGAACCCGCTGACCCTTCCCCGTGTGGCCGCGCCGGCCGACGCGGTGGCCCGTCCCGTGCTCGGTGTCACGACCGCGCCCAGCGGCTTCGAGGGCGAGGGCTTCCCGGTTCGCCGCGCGTTCGCCGGGATCCACTACCGCCACCTCGACCCGTTCATCATGATGGACCAGATGGGTGAGGTGGAGTATCAGCCTGGGGAGCCGAAAGGGACCCCGTGGCACCCCCACCGGGGCTTCGAGACCGTCACGTACATCATCGACGGGACCTTCGACCACCAGGACTCCAACGGCGGCGGCGGCACCATCACCAATGGCGACACCCAGTGGATGACCGCGGGCGCGGGCCTGCTGCACATCGAGGCGCCGCCCGAGCACCTCGTCATGTCCGGCGGTCTCTTCCACGGCCTGCAGCTGTGGGTGAACCTGCCGGCCAAGGACAAGATGATGCCGCCGCGCTACCAGGACATCCGCGGTGGCCAGGTCCAGCTGCTGACCTCCCCGGACGGCGGCGCGCTGCTGCGTGTCATCGCCGGTGAGCTGGGCGATCACGCCGGTCCCGGCATCACGCACACCCCGATCACGATGATCCACGCGACGCTGGCGCCGGGTGCGGAGATCACCCTGCCGTGGCGGGAGGACTTCAACGGCCTCGCGTACGTCCTGGCCGGGCGCGGCTCGGTCGGCACGGACCGCCGCCCCATCCACCTCGGCCAGACCGCCGTCTTCGGCGCCGGCTCCTCGCTGACCGTCCGCGCCGACGAGAAGCAGGACTCCCACACGCCGGACCTGGAGGTCGTCCTCCTCGGCGGGCAGCCCATCCGCGAGCCGATGGCGCACTACGGCCCGTTCGTGATGAACACCCGAGAGGAACTCCAGCAGGCGTTCGAGGACTTCCAGAAGGGCCGCCTGGGGACGATCCCGGCCGTGCACGGGATGTCCGAGGGCGGAATGTAGGGCTCTCTATGACCGCATGCGGACGAGTCCGGTCTGGACATGGACGGGGCTCGCCCGCGCTCGGTGCCTGGTTCAGGAACTTCTACTTGAGGCAGGCGATCTCGATGGCGAGGGCGCCGAGGGCTTCCTTCTCGGGCGGGTAGATGGCGCGAATGTTGGCGAGCTGCTGTTCGCGGGTGGCGGTCGGGTTGACGTTGGCGGGGCCTTCGCCGTCGAGCAGGGCTTCGAAGTCGGGGTACTCGGTGACCCGTTCGACCTTCACCTCGCAGGTCTCGTCGGTGCCCTTGATGCAGAAGCGGATGATGTCGCCTGCCGCGAGGTCCGCGAGGTGCGGATATTTCACCCGCACCTCGATGGTCTTGGTGCCCGCGGCGACGAGGTCGAAGTACTGGCGGTAGAGATTGAGCTCTCGTACGCGGGCGGTGGTGTCGGTCATGGGGCGGGAACGCTCCTGATGGCTGGTGCGGTCATCATGCGGCCGATCTCAGCGGCCGAGTACGAGCGGAAGAAGTGGCGGGGGTCGCACAGCAAGGTATCGGCATGGCCAGTAGCTGCTCGGCGTACTCCGCGATTGTGCCGGGCCACTGCCGTGTGTCGAGCATCCAGTCGGCGGCGCCGGTGGGCAGGTGGCCCGGTAGGGCCGTGGTGCAGGCAGACGGCGGCCACTTGCGCGGCCTCGGGGCCGGTGAGGGGTGGACGCGGGTGCGTTCGGCATGTTTCTCGGCCCAGCCGCAGTCGTGGTGCGGGCAGGGGATGCGCAGGTGCGGTGTGCCGGTAGAAGGGGCGAGCCACCAGCGGGCGGCGTCGAGTCGGGGCAGGAGCCGCAGCCAAGCGCGGCGGAAGTGCTCGCCGGCCTGCTGCTGGGTGTAGGTCTCGACGCGGTGCGGGATGCCCAGTCGCCGCGACAGCGTGGTGAACAGTGGCTGGTAGAGGGCCGAGACAAGGTCGCCAAGGGCCTGGGCGTAGGCGCGCTGGTAGCGGTGTCCGGTCGCGCGGTCGGTGGTCAACTCGTAGGGGGCGTTGTCGAGGGCGTTGAAGAGGACCTCGGTGGGCAGGTCGAAGCGGTCGCGCAGGCGGGCTGCCATCGCGAAGGCCAGGGATTGGACGAGTGAGGTGCCGATGTGCGGGGCGCCGTTGATCTGGGTGCCGACGACCAGCACGATCCGCTCCGGTGGGGCAGCCAGGATGCGCGGGGTCAGGACGTCCTCGGCGTGCTGGAGGGCGTTGGCCAGGACGGTGTTCGGTGAGACGGGGTGGGTCGTCACGGGATGTCCCCCTGGGGTCGGGCTGGGTTCATTCGGTTCGGGTGTGGCCGAAGACGGTGTCGAGCCACGTGGTGGTGGCCAGTGAGGCGATCAGCCCAGCGGACGGCGTGAGGACTCGGTGCGGGCCGGCTTCAGCATGCGCGTACCGCGCTGTGGTGGAAGGCGGCCCAGCCGCACTTGCCCGGCCCTTGGCGTTCCTCCACGCCCCAGTGATCGGCGAGGGCCGATACGAGTAGCAGGCCACGGCCGTCGTCGGCGGTGCTCCGCGCCGCACGCACGCTCGGTGTGCCGTTGCCGCCGTCGTGCACCTCGATGCGCAGCAGTGTGGAGCGAAGTTCGACGCGTACGAGGACCTTTCCGCCTGGGCGGGCTCCGTGCAGGACGGCGTTGGTGGCGAGTTCTGAGACGCAGAGTCGGATGTCGTCGAGGCGTTCCGTCTGACCCCATCGGGTAAGGGTGTCGGCGACGAATGACCGAGCAGCGCATGGCGTGGAACGGCGCCGGTCGAAGGTGTAGCCCCGGTAGTCGAGCGTGTCCCAGTTGGCCCGGGTGAGCTTGCCGGTGATCGTGAGGGTCTTGCCCTGGGCGATCGGCTCGGGGCCCGCGTTGACGTTCAGCTTGGAGTGCCGCTGGAGGCGGGTGGTGGTGTAGGCCCACCGCTCGGCCCGGCTGCCGTCGTTGGCCGAGACCTGGACACCGACCTTCCAGGTGCCGGCGTCGGCGTTCGTGAGCCACCAGTCCGGTTCGAAGGTGAACGTCTTCGAGCAGGTGGACGTCGTACTGCTGGAGGCGACGCGGTCCGCGGGGGTGGTGTTCTCGTCGGGCACGACGTAGTCGTCGGCGCTGTAGTAGGGGTCCGTGCCGTCCGGGCCCCGCCACAGGTAGAAGTCCGCGTCCCATATGCCCGACGGGTCGGTGGCGGTCACCGAGACCGTGACCGTCTTGTCGGCCGTGTCGACCACGATGTTCTTGCCACCGTTGACGACGACGCCGTCGATCCGGAGGTCGCCCACGGTCTCGTCCGCGTACGCGGCCGGAGCGGCGACGCCGCCCAGAGCGGCGGCAGCGGCGAGCGCGGCGAGGATTGCGGGTCTGCGCATCTGTCTCCCCCACGGAGTGAAGAGTCGCCCGCCGGAGGGACAACACGGCGGGCAAATGACTGGCAAAACCTTGATCCCCGCGCGTTCTCGTCGAGCCGGGGCCCCTCGACGGTCACCGCCCGCCCGGGACGCGGGCGACGCAACCGGGCGAAGGTCCCTCACCCGGGCGGGCCGTCCACACAGGACAGCCCGCCCTTCGCATGATCCGCTGGAGGGGTGCAGCTCCTCCCCGACCCCGTACGCAGGCTCGCCGCCTGGTGCGTCGTCGTCCTGCTGGTGGCCGGGGTCGCCTGGGTCGGGATCCGGTTGTGCGGGGAACTGCGTACGGCCGTCGTACCCGTGCTGCTCGCGCTGCTCGGGGCCGCACTCCTCGGTCCGCTGCACCGGCGGCTCGTGCGGGTCGGCGTGCACCGGTCGCTCTCCGCCGGGATCACCTGTGTGGCCGTCGTGGCCGTGGTCGGCGGGGCCGTGTACATCGTCGTCGCCGCGATCGTCGACACCGGTGACCAGATCATCTCCTCGCTCAAACGGGCCGCGCGGTCGCTCGCCCGGCACTTCGGGGCGGCCGGCACCTCACTGGACGACCTGGCCTCCAACGCCGGGTCACTGCTCACCAAGTTCGGCGGGACCGCCGCCCACAACGTCATCAGCGGGGTCAGCGTCGTCGCCCAGGGCATCGCCATGGCCGTCCTGGCCCTGCTGCTCGTCTTCTTCTTCCTGCGTGACTCCGACCGGGCCGTGGACCTGCTGCGCTCGCTCGCCCCGCGCGGCACCGCCGACACCGTCGAGGTCGTGGCGCGGCGCGCGTTCGCGGCGGTCGAGGGCTTTATGCGCGGGACCACGGTCATCGCGCTCATCGACGCGGTCTGCATCACCGTGGGGCTGCTGATCCTCCGTGTCCCGGGGGCGGTCGGGCTCGGCGCGCTCGTCTTCGTCGGCGCGTACATCCCCTACCTCGGCGCCTTCATCTCCGGGGCGGTCTCGGTCCTGGTCGCGCTCGCCGACCGCGGGTTCGTCATCGCGCTGTGGGCGCTCGGCGTGGTCATCGCCGTGCAACTGCTGGAGGGGCACGTGCTCCAGCCGGCGATCCAGAGCCGGACCGTCCAGATGCACCCGGCGGCGGTGCTGCTGGCGCTCACCGCGGGGGCGTCGGTCGCGGGGGTCCTCGGGATGCTGCTGGCCGTACCGCTGACGGCGGCGGCGTTCGGCGTCGCGCACGAGCTGCGGACGCGGTACAGGGGCGGGGAGCCGCCGTAGGAGGCGTAGGACTACTCCCCGTTCTCCTTCGCGGGCTCCTCGTACAGCTCGAACCAGATGCTCTTGCCCTCGCCCCGCGGGTCCACCCCCCACGCGTCCGCGAGCAGCTCCACGAGGACCAGGCCGCGGCCGGAGGAGGCCAGCTCGCCGGGATGGCGCTTGTGCGGGAGGTCGTCGCTGGCGTCGGTGACCTCCACGCGCATCCGGCGCCCGCCCGCGCCGCCCGAGCCGCCCGAGCCGTTCGGGCTGCCCGGGTCGCCGGAGACCTCGGCGACCAGGAGCGCGTCCGCGTCGGTGTGGACGAGGACGTTCGTGAGCATCTCCGAGACCAGGAGCACCGCCGAGTCGACCTGCTCCTCGGAGGACCAGTCGTGCAGCAGCTCGCGCACCTGCTGCCGGGCCCCCGCGACCCGCTCGGGCTCGGCCTGCGCGACCGTCAGCGCCGTGCGGCGCACCGTCGGCCGCAGGGTGAGGGTGTCGCCGCAGCCGCAGCCCTCGGCCACCCGGCACAGCAGCAGCACGGCGATGTCGTCCTCGCGCCGGTCGGTCAGCGGACCGGTGGCGTGGTGCGAGGAGGGCCCGTGCACGGCCTGGACCAGTGTGTCGGCCAGCCCCTCCAGGTCGCCGTCGTGCTCCTCCAGGATCCGCCGGATCCGCCGCCAGCCGGTGTCCAGGTCGTGCCCGCCCGTCTCGATCAGCCCGTCCGTGCAGATCAGCATGGTCTCGCCGGGCTCCAGGACGAGCCGGGTGGTCGGGTAGTCCGCGTCCGGGTCGATGCCGAGCGGCATACCGCCCGCGGTCGGCCGCATCAGCACGGTTCGGTCGGCCGTGCGGATCGCGGGGTCGGGGTGGCCCGCGCGGGCGATCTCCAGCGTCCCGGTCGCCGGGTCCACCTCGACGTAGAGGCAGGTCGCGAAGCGCAGGTCGGCGCCGTCGTCGTCGCACGTCAATCCGTAGAGGAAGCGTGAGGCGCGGGAGAGGACCGCGTCCGGGCGGTGGCCCTCGGCGGCGTAGGCGCGCAGGGCGATCCGCAACTGGCCCATGAGACCCGCGGCGCGGACGTCGTGGCCCTGTACGTCGCCGATGGTGAGCGCGAAGCGGCCTCCCCCGGACTTCGTCCGGGAGGTGCCCCCAGGCAGCTGGATCATGTCGTACCAGTCGCCGCCGACCTGGAGCCCGCCGCCGGTCGGTATGTAACGCGCGGCCACGTTCATCCCGGGTATCCGCGGGCCCAGCGTGGGCAGCATCGAGCGCTGCAGCCCGTCCGTCAGCTCGCGCTCCGTCTCGGCGGCGCCCGCGCGGGAGAGGGCCTGGGCGAGCATGCGGGCGACCGTGGCGAGCACCGAGCGCTCGTCGGGCGTGAAGGTGACCGGGTATGTGAACCCCGCCATCCACGCGCCCATCGTGCGGCCCGCCACGGTCAGCGGCAGGAACGCCCAGGACTGGCGGCCGAAGCGGGCGGCGAGCGGCCAGGAGACCGGGTAGCGGGCCTTGTACTCCTCGGGTGAGGACAGATAGACGGCGCGGCCGGTACGGACGACCTCGGCGGCCGGGTAGTCCGTGTCCAGCGACATATGGGTGAAAGGGCCCTCGTCCCCCGGTTTGTGCCCGTGGTGGCCGATGACGGTCATCCGGTCGCCGTCCGCCCCGAAGACCGCGAGCCCGTCCGGCGAGAAGCCGGGCATCGACAGCCCGGCCGCGACCCGCAGCACCTCCTCCGTGGACCTCGCCTCGGCCAGCGCGCGCCCCGCGTCCAGCAGGAACGCCTCGCGCGAGCGGCGCCAGTCGCCGGTGACGGGGGAGCGGGCGGCGCCGTCCGGGGACGGCTCGCTGACCTCCTGGAGGGTGCCGACCAGCTCGTACTCCCCGGTCTGCGGGTCGAGCGACGGTTTGGAGCGGCTGCGTACGGTGCGCAGCACGCGCCCGTGCGCGTCCATGATCCGCATCCGGACCTCGGCGATGGTTCCCTCGGCCAGGGCGAGCTGGACGACTCCGTCGAGCTCGTTCCAGTCGACCGGGTGGAAACGGGCACGTATCCCGGCCTCGGTGAGCGTCGTGGGTTCTGCGGGCAGCCCGACCAGCCGCGCGGCCTCGGCGTCGAGAGTGACGAGCCCCGCGGCGGCGTCGTAGCGCCACAAGCCGGTGGCGAGATCGGCCAGGACGTCCCCCACGGCGGGCAGGGGCTCACCAGTGCGCATTGCCCCACTCTAAGAAGAGGTGATCGAAGGGTGCCACCGAACGTGAGAAAAGCGGGATCTTGAACGTGTTCGAGGTGATCTTGAAGTGTTCCCCGCCGAATCATGGGGAGGCGATCTTGGGGCGGCCGGTACCCTGGGTAGGTCCGGGCCGTGGCCGCCCGGAGGCGCCGGGGTGAGCGACCCCGGAAAGAACCCGATCCGCGAAGACTGGATGAACGACGATGCATCGGTACAGGTCCCACACCTGCGGCGAGCTCCGCGCCTCTGACGTCGGCAGTGACGTCCGGCTGAGCGGCTGGCTGCACAATCGGCGCGACCTGGGCGGCATCCTCTTCATCGATCTGCGCGACCACTACGGCATCACGCAGCTGGTGGCCCGCCCCGGCACGCCGTCGTACGAGGCCCTGGACAGGCTCTCCAAGGAGACGGTCGTCCGCGTCGACGGCAAGGTCGTCTCCCGCGGCGCGGAGAACGTGAACCCGGAGCTGCCGACCGGTGAGGTCGAGATCGAGGTCGGCGAGGTGGAGCTGCTGGGCGCGGCCGCCCCGCTCCCCTTCACCATCAACACCGAGGACGGGGTGAACGAGGAGCGGCGCCTGGAGTACCGCTTCCTGGACCTGCGCCGCGAGCGCATGCACCGCAACATC
>CBFHCJ010000317.1:0-7618 GCA_965654005.1 uncultured Streptomyces sp.
GAGCCGCCAACCGGTCCCGGACCGGCTGCAGCAGTGGCGGGACGAAGGCGGGCCGCAACTGTGGCAGGACGCGTGGGCGCGCACGATCGAGGTCGCCGGCCGCCGCTTCGAGCAGCACCAGGTGCGCGACGGCAGGCTGAGCAACGGCTGCGCCGCCCTCACCCTCGCCCTCTACCTCCTGGCCCGCGAAGGCGAGATCGGCGTCGAGCAGATCACCCGGGACGAGGTCCTCACCCTGATCGAGCCTGAGAGCACCGACGCCACAGCCGACGCGGCGGCCGAGACGACACGCCGCTGGGGCGCGCGGCTTCAGACCCTCGGCCACGACCTCAATGCGGGCGACGACCCGGTCGCCCGGATGTGGCAGCATCTGCGCACCGACGTACACGTCGACTCCTACAGCGACAAGCGACAGCCCGCTCTGCTGGCGGGCCTCACCGCAGTCCTGGGCCCACATTCCTTCTACAACATCCGTTTCTGAGACCTGGCCTCACCGCGCCGAGACCGTCTGGAGGCTCGCAGCATGACGGAGGAGCGTCCAGTGGCTTGGGCACAGGCGGCTCAACGCGCCAACGAGATCGCGGTACTCGGACATCATCCAGCGGACCCGTGGGAAGGGCGTGCGATTCGCGGTGTGCTCACGGTGGCCCTCTCGGGCCTGGCCAAGCGGCAGGAACGCCCCGTTGAGGAAGTAGACATCGGAAGCGTGCTGTGGCACCTCGCCCAGGGGCCCGCGATGGTGTACGAGCTCGGCGACGAGTTGAGGTTGGCCGTCGGCGAGACACTCGCCGAGTGGGCTTGGCTGACCCGCCCGTGGCCGAAGGAGCCTTCGCAGGCCAACAGCGACGGGATGCCTCGTGGCATCGGCCGCGGTTCGCCACTTCCTGCAGTCGATGTGGTGACACGATGGGCCGGTTCGGCTGCGCGGGCGGCGCTCGTCGCCGAGCGGCCAGCAGGCTTGGCGCCACGCACGCGGGTACAGGTAGTCGGAGGTGAGGACGAGGGACGGAACGGTGAGGTCGTCGCTCCGGCCTGGCTCATGGACGACGAGAACCGCACTGTGATGCCGGGGCCTCCACCGGGATACGAGGTGGTCCTCACGGTCCCGGGACAGGTGGAGGCGCGGCGCGCGGTGATGTCCACTGTGGAAGGTGAGTTCAGGATTGAGGCCCCGGGCCCGCACGGCGAGCGCGTGATCATTCGGGCCGAGGACCTGGAACCCGAGGAATCGGTCCCCGCCTCTCAGTGATCGTCGCCCCAGAACTCGGCGAGTCGGTCAAGCTCACGACCATGCTGCTCGGTGAGGAGGACGTCCCCGATCGTGCTGCCGCGCTCCCAGTACGGGCCATCAGGCTGGGCGTCGGGATGGCGACGCCCGGTGTGCCGCGCATGAGTTCTCCCGGCGACGGTGTCCACGACGGTCAGGGCGGTCGTTCGGACCCGGTCCCACAGCAGCCGGTCGTCAGGATGGGGACCCAGGGCGGCGCGCATCAGCAGCGCCCGCGAGGAGCCCCCTTGGTCTTCGAGGTCGGGACTGAGTTCGAGCGCGTTGTACGCGGACCGTCGCAGCGTGCCGGTTACGCCCTCCTCGTGCGGAGCAGCGAGCGGTACGAACACCGCGTCGGGGAAGGACAGGTCCAGGTGCAGGATCCGCTCGTTCAGGGCCGCCGCGATCAGGAAGGAGACCAGGGGCCGGTCCATGCCGGCGTACAGGGCGGTCTCCTCCTCGGAGAACTTGAGGAGTTGGCCATGGCGCTCCTGCTCCACGGCTTCCATGTGGAGGCCGATCAGCAGGTCTGCCCAGACCAGGCAGCACTCCCACACGGTCTGGGGTGACCTCTCGGCCGTAGGCGGCTCGGGGGGTGTCATGGGCAATCCCTCTCGCATCCTGCCCGGGGACAAGGCGTCGTCGACGGGCTGGTCCAGCCTATGAAGCCACTCACGCGGGTGGAGAAGGAACAGGAAGATCCAGCGGGTGGCCGATGTTCCCGGGCGTGGCCGCCGGCATGGCCCGACGCCTCCTTCAGCCGTCCGCTTCTGGCGCGGGCGATGCGCCGCCGTGTGCGGACGCCCGGACGAAGTCGGCGATGTTCTGGAGGCCCGGCTGGTATCCGTTCGAGGTGTCCACGGTCAGGGTGGGTACGTCCAGGGAGATCGGCACCCAGGAATCGAGGGAGTGCTCTCCGTCGGAGATCGCTTGAAGCAGGTCCTGGTCGCCGTGGGCGGCCCGGTGCGCGTCTTCCTTGGCACGTTGGACGATGCGGTCGTGGGCGACGTCGGCCTCGGTGGTGCAGCGGATGACGCGCAGGTGCGCCAGGCCGGTGAGCGGCTCGAGGTTCGGCCGCCATAGCCGGTCCTGGAAGGCGGCTTCTGCGACGAGGGTGACGTCGGCTTCCAAGAGCACCTTGAGCGTGCCGAAGAAGGCGTCGAGGGTCGGGTAGTTGAGGGGGTCGTCGCCGCCGCTCTGGTAGCCGGGGTGGGAGAGGACCATGCCCTGCTTGATCTCGTCGCGGACGATCGCAGGGCATCCGAGCGCGCGGGCGAGCTCGTGCGCGAGCGTGGTCTTGCCCGTGCCGGGTCCGCCGCTCACGACGACCAGGGTCGGCTTACCGACAGTGCTCATCGCGTGTTCTCGCAGGTCAGCATGGGGTTCCCGTTCGTGGCGTCCCGTCAGGGCGGGCCTGGACGGGCATGGTGTTCTTCGCAAGCCGGAGGGCGATGAATCCGGGCTCGCGGGACAGTTTGGCGTATTCGTGGGGGTGGTGTTGGGCCATTGCGGGTGCGGGTCGGTGTTCCACCAGTCGTTCGATGACGAAGCCGGCCTCGGTGATCTCTGCGACCCAGCGTTCGAGGGGCTGGCGCCAGTAGCGGTGCAGCATCCCGCCGGTCCAGGTCTCTTCGACGTGGCGGGCATCGAAGTAGCTGCCGCCGTCGGTGAGCCAGTCGGCGGTGGGGTGACTGGTGGACAGGATGAGACGGCCCGCGGGTTGAAGGACCCGGTGGAGCTCGCGCAGGGCGGCGACGCGGTCGCGGACGTAGTGGATGACCAGGGCGGCGAGGACGAGAGCGACGGCCTCGTCGTCGAGCCAGTCGAGCGGGTCGTCGCTGCGGATGGCCTTCTCACTACGCATGCCGGTCACAGTAGACAACCTCCCCGGAACTGACGGGCGTTGCCCCTGGAGATTCGCTCTCTTGGTGGCGCACTGCCAGCCATGGATCGAGAGCGGTGTGTGGCCGATGCTCAACTGGCCTCGCCTGTCGTGACGAGGCCGTATCCCTGCTTCATCACGTACTACTGGCGGGCCGCACTCGCGGGCACCCTCCTGCTGCCCCTGCCCGATCCGGCTCTGGACACCGACAGCCTGAATCAGCTCCGAGCCTTGATCGGCCGCGTCCTGGCCAGCCGCTGATAACAGGGCACCGGGAGCCGCACGCCCCCGCCATGTTGAGCGCCAGGCCGGCGGATTCGGGGCCTGCGAGGCGACTACGGGACCTGTATGCGATATTCGTCCGGCTGACGCTGCCGAGTGGACCGGCACTTGTCACACAAGGTTCGGATGAAGGTCCCGTGCTCGTCCCCGCGCAGCCGGGAGCGCCCGTCGGCGCCGCATTCTTCACAGGTCTCCTGTGAGGCGAGCACCGCGGCGTCGATGACTGCGCCGGAGGCATCGGCGAAGGCGCCGTCGAACTCTCCCGCAGCATCAAAGCGATCGGCCACGTCCAGGCGCAGGCGGCCGAACTCCGTGCCAATACGGTCCAGTTGGTAGTCCGGGGCGAGGCCGACGAGGTCGTTGTGGAGCTGGGCGAGCAGCGGCGCCCAGCCGGGTCCGACGGCATGGGTGCGTGCCGGGATCTGCCGCTCGATTGCGAGGTCCGGTTCGCTCATGCCGCCATGATGCTCCTCGGGTCTGACAGTGACCCTGAGCTGGGACGTTCTCGCCGTGGGGTTGGTGGCCAGCCGCCACCAGTCAGCGGAGTTGATGTTCAGTGGCGAGCTCGTCGGCTATGACTGGAGCGATCGCAGGTGCGGCGGGGCTGATCTCCCAGGAGCGGGTGCGTCCGCCGGGGTGCGCGGGAGGCGGCGGATCGTCGGCGCGCACGGGCCGGTGCCGTACGAGGTTGTAGCGCAGAGCGACCTGTTGAAAGACCGTAGCCGATTGATTGCGACCAAGGATCTTCTCGCGGAGGTCGGCGTTGTGGACGCCGATGATGCGGAACACGATGCCGGAGAGATCGTAGATCACCTGGCCGGGCTGCACCGAGCCGGCCTCCGCGAGGGAGGCGAGTTGGCGGGCCAGTTCGACGGCGAGCTGTTGGGTCTCCGACCCCGTGCTGGGGAACGCGCCCGGCTCAACGGGGTGAAACAGCCGGGGGCTGACCTCACGACGCCGGCTCGGCGAAACGTACATCGTCGAGACGGGACGCTGCCGCCCCTCCGAGCTGCGGCCTGCGCGCGGGCCAGGGAGACGGTCTTCACTCGCGTTGTCGCCGCTCATGGCACCATGATCGGGCAACGCGATACATCCAGGGGCACCATTCCATAAACCCCGTGCACCCTTCCTGCGAACGCTCATTAGTAGAGGGAAAGGTCACTCCGATTCGGGCGGGCGCCTGGTGCGCCTGGTGGTGGGCTTCGTCGGGGTGACGGGGTAGGTGAGTCGGCACGTGGCGGCAGCGGCCTTCCACTCCTCGCACA
The DNA here is from genome assembly GCA_965654005.1 of uncultured Streptomyces sp. Classification (GTDB taxonomy): domain Bacteria; phylum Actinomycetota; class Actinomycetes; order Streptomycetales; family Streptomycetaceae; genus Streptomyces. The sequence goes on from CBFHCJ010000317.1 coordinate 4,697, forward strand.
GCAGCGGGCGGCCGGTGTCGGCGTCGGCGGTGATGCGGTAGGTGATCAGCAGGGGGCCGGCATCGGGGAGTCCGAGTGAGGTTTGTTCGTCCGGGTAGGGGGTGCGGGCGGTGACGTGCTCGGTGACCGACAGGGTGAATCCGGTGTCCGCGAGCTGCTGGTACAGGTCGCCGACCTTGGCGTCGGGCTGTGCGGCGAGGCTGGGCACGTCGGCCGCGGTGGCCATGGGGATCAGGACGCGGTGGGCCATGCGGTTCCCGGTTGCCGGGTCGTGGAGCATACGGTCAATGCTGAGGGCGTCCTGATCGGTCTGGTCCAACAGGACGCCGGGCGGGCCGGCCAGTACGGTCCTGCTGACGGCGGGCGGTTCCGCCTCAGCCCAGTGGCCGGCTGCGGATGCCCCAGCAGGGCCTGGGCGACTCGCCGGGTTCTCCCGGACCGTGCCCGTTCGGCGCGCCCGGCCGTCCGCGCTCGTGCCGGGGCGCGCCGCGTCGGCGGGCTCGGGCAGCCGGGCCCTGATGCTGGTGTCGAGTTCGGTCATCGTGCGGCCGAAGGCCGCTTCCAGGTCGACGTCGTAGTGGTGTGCCAGCACGAGGACGGACCACAGGCAGTCGGCGAGTTCGTGCTCCAGCGCCGCCCGGCCGCCGGGCACCTCCCGCGCGCCTTCCTCGTGCATCACCACCTTGGCCAGGTCACCGACGTCGCCGACGAAACCGAGCATGAACTCCTCGCGCGTCCATACCCGGCCCCGCTCGCGAAGGTTCAGAGCGTCGTACAGGTCGTGGATACGCAGCGCCTGCCGCGTCAGTTCCTCAAGAGTCATGCTCGCCATGATCCTCTTCGTCGACGGCGCGTCGTGCCTGGCCGTGTCCGGGGAGTTCCACATACCAGGACGGGCCAGCGTATGACACTGTCGCGTTCGGCGAGGTGGCGTGACCGTGGACAGCCCGTTAGTCCCCCTCGTGTTCCTGCGCCCCCGACCCGCTGGCGCGCGCATTGACGGTGCGCCGGGGGCCATCCGGTCCAGTGACGGGGACGTTGGCATCAGCGCCGCAGTGGGGTGGCCAAGTTGGACGGCTTCGGCTGGGTCGGCCAATGCCAATGCAACGGCCTCTTCATCTCGGCCCTCCTGGACCCTGGTAAGTCAGCATCGCGCCGTTTGAGCGAGGTGCTGGGCACCGAGGTCAGTCCGGTTGTCGTTGGTAGTGGAGTCCGGGTGCACGGTCGAGGTCGAGGATGAAGCCGTCTGCTACTGGCTCATTGACGTCTGCTGGGGCGGTGGGGAGTGTGAGGGTGCAGCCTTCTGCGGTGTAGGTCGTGGGTCCGGTGCGGGTGAGGCGGTCGCGGGTGCCCCGACGCCACAGGTACAGCGAGCCCGCGCTGTACGTAAGGCGAACGGTGCCGGGTACGTCCTGGCAGGCGTACGTGCCCAGCGGGGTGTGCGGTGTGTCGCTGTTGAGGCGGTCCACGGGGTTGGATGGTGGCGCGGGGCGATGCTGAAGGGCTCGGGCCAGGGCCTCACTTGGGTCGGCGTCGGGGTGGCGGCCGAGTTTGGCGAGTGCGGTGGCCGTGACGTGGTCGGCCGCGATGCCGGTGTGGTTGGACAGGCAGATGACGCGGAGTCCCGAGCTTGTGAGGTGGGTGGCGGCGGAGAACCCGTGTTCGTGGCCGTAGTGGAAAACGGCGGTGCGGTCGGGGCGCGGGTCGGCGTACAGGCCGGCGCCGTACGTGAACGGGTGGTGATCGCTGGGGCGGTAGCTGAGGTGCTGCTCGAACGGGAGGGTGGCGATGGCGGGTTGCCATGCGTGCCAGAGGTGGTCGAGCCAGCGGTCGAGGTCGGTTGTGGTGCACCAGAGGGAGCCGGGGCCGGGCAGCGTGACCGGGGGCTGCTGGTGGAGCCAGCCGGACATGGTCGGCTGGTAGCTGGCGGCGGCGCCGGGGATGACCTCGCGCGGATCGGTCTTGAAGCGGGCGGAGGCCATGCCAAGCGGGATGAAGACCTGTTGGTCGGCGATCTCGTGGAGACCGGTTCCGTGGACGTGCTTGAGGATTTCGCTGAGCAGGAGGTAGCCGGTGTTGCTGTAGAGGAAGCGGCCGGGTTCGACGGCGCGGTGCTGTTGGCGGTAGGCCAGTTGCAGCAGGTCGTCGGCGGTGTAGTGGTCGAGGTCACGGAAGCCGGCGAGGGAGAGCAGGGATTCGGCGTCGCGGATGCCGCCGCGATGCTGGATCAGTTCGCCGACGGTCACGCCGGGGATGCGGAAGCGCGGCAGGATGTCGCTGACCGGCTGATTCAGGTCGAGGAGGTGGTCGCGGGCGGCGCGTACGCACAGGTACGCGGTGATCTGCTTGGCGACGGAGCCGATGTTGAAGGCGGTGTTCTCCGTGATGGGAGCGGCCAGTTCGAGGCTGGCGGCTCCGGCGTGTGCCTGCACCGGGGCCTGGCCTGCAGGGTGGATCCGCAGGATCAATCCGGGCTCGTGTGTCCGGTCTGCGGGGCTGGTTGCCGGTGTGGCGGCGGGGGTGTCGGTGGGGTTCACAGGCTGAGGGCCTCGTGGTGGACGGCTTGCAGCCGCTGGCGCAGGCCGTTGTCGGAGATGAGGGCGAGCGCGCGGGCGTGGTCGTCGGCGGTCAAGGCGAGCAGACCGCGCTGCTGGTCCAGGTAGGCGTCCAGGAACCGGCGCAAGTCGCCGCTGGTCTCCGGAATGGCTCGGGCGGTGTAGATCATGGTGAGGGGGAAGGCCCAGCAGGCGTGAAGGAAGCCGAAGGCGGGGCGCATCGTCTGCTTCCACGGGGAGTGGAACCGTGCTTCGTCGCTGATCTTGCAGCCGGTGGAGGCCAGGGCGTCGTTGAGCCAGTTGTGGCCGGCTTCGTGGATGAGGTCGCGGGCCAGGGGCCGCTCGCGCCGCTGCTGCGCGACCCCGA
>CBFHCJ010000318.1:0-7603 GCA_965654005.1 uncultured Streptomyces sp.
TGGCCCGAACTGACGGGCTGGGCCGCCCGGATCGCCGTCCTGTGGCTACCGGCACTCGTCGGGCTCGCGCTCGCGGCCCACCAGACCTTCACGATCCCGCTCGGCAACGGGACCATCGGCGACATCGGTGACCTGTTCGGAATCCAACCGACGATCGGCTACACGACGGACCTGCCGCTCACGGTGTTCTTCGGGCTTCTGTGGCTGGCGGGCGTGCTGCTCCTCGCCCTGCTGGTGTCGCGCGGGGCCCCGCTCCCGGCCCGGTTGCTGCGCTTCCAGGAGTCGGTGCGCCCGGCCGCGTACGCCATGGTGGTCCTGCTCCTCGCGTACGTCGCCATCGGCGTGGTCATCGCCCTTGTGGTCGCGGCGACGCGCGGGCGCCCCGCTGAGACGTTCGCGGTGATCCTGCTGGGGCTGCCCAATCTGATCTGGCCGGTGCTCACCATCGGTCTGGGCGCCACCTGGAACGGACGGGTGGACGGGCCGTTCGGGCTGCCCATGCCGCATCTGCTCGACGAGGTGCTGCGCAGCAAGGACATGTCGACGCTCGACCTCGGCACGCTCGCCGAGCACGACGGGCGGGTGTGGTGGCTGGTGGTCGTCGACGCGGCACTGCTCCTGGCCGCCGCGTTCGTGATGGCGGCGCGTTCACCGGCCCGGACGCGGCCGTGGCAGCACGCCGTGCGCATGGCGGTCGCGCTGGTGCTGACGGTGCTCATGATCTGCCTGGTCGCCCGGGTCTCGGCGCACTACGGCCTGTCGGTCATCGGTATCGGCGACCTGGAAGGCGGACTGTCCGGTGTGCTGTTTCTGGAGCCGGAGTGGTGGGGCGCGCTCGGGCTGGCCGCCGTGTGGGGGCTCGTCACCGGGTTGGCGGGCGGGCTGATGGCCAAGAGGGTACGACGGCGGGGCGAGGTCCCCTAGGCCTGTCGGGCCGGGGTGTGTCTCACAGACGGAACACGGGCCGGGCCCAGGCCGGCGGCTCGGGCACCTGCCCAGTGACCACCTGGGTCGGGGGATGGCCTGCCCGGCCGGTGCCCGCCGTCGCCGCGCGCAGGGCCGCCACGAACGCGAGGCACGAGCCGTACCGGTCGGCCGGGCTCTTGGCCAGCGCCTTCGCAAGGACCGCGTCGACGGCGGGGTCGAGGTCGGGGCGCCGCCCGGTCAGCGGCGGCGGCTCGTCGTACTGGTGGGCCCACAGCAGCGCCATGTCGTCGTCGCGCCGGAACGGCGGCGTCCCGGTCAGGGTCTCGTGGACCACGCAGCCGAAGCCGTAGACGTCGCAGCGCCCGTCGACCGGCTTCCCGGAGATCTGCTCGGGCGCCACGTAGTCGAGCGTGCCCACCAGTTGGCCGGCCGTGGTGAATCCGGACAGCGACAGCGACTTCTTCGTGAGGCCGAAGTCCGTGAGGTAGACATGCTCGGGGTGCTCGCTGTCCGTGCCCTCGGCCACCAGGATGTTGCCGGGTTTGACGTCGCGGTGCACCAGGCCGTGGTCATGCGCCGCGTCCAGCGCGGAGGCCACCTGGGTGGCGATCCTCAGGGCGGTCGCGACGGGCAACGGGCCCTCGCGGTCGAGGAGTCGGCGCAGATCGCGCCCGGAGACGTACCGCATGGCGATGTACAGCACGCCCTCTGTCTCCCCAGCCTCATAGATCGGCACGATGTGCGGGTGGTCGATGGCCGCGGCCACCCGGGACTCGTGTGTGAAGCGCTGCCGGAAGGTGTCGTTGCGTGCCAGTTCGGGTGCGAGCAGCTTGAGCGCGACGGTCCGGTCCAGGCGCAGGTCGCGGGCGCGGTAGACGACGGCCATGCCGCCGCGGCCGATCTCGTGCTCGATCCGGTAGCCGGCGATCCGCATGCCGGTCGGTTCGAAGGGACGCCCGGAGAACGGGCCGGTGTCGCGCGTCATCAGGCATCACCGTGGGTGCGCGGGACGGGACCGGCCCCCTCCGCGTCCGCGGCGGCCGACGGCTCCTCCGTGGCTGTGTACGTGCTCAGCCGCGTCCCCTCGCAGTAGGCCCACCGCTCGCGCCCGGCTTCGTACAGCCAAAGGGACTCCCCGTCGACGACGACCCCGATCCTCAGATCCCGGGTGCGTTCACGAAAGGACTCGCCGTCCAGACGGCCCGCCGCGAAGTCCTCGGCCGCGGCGCGGTAGCGGGCGAGCGCCTCCTCGGCACGGGCGAGCAGCGGGCGTGGATCCGCCGCGCCGACGGGCGGGCCGCCCGCGCGCGGTGGTGCCTGCGGTACGGGTACCAGGAGGCGGCCGTCGACCCACGCCGACCAGCCGTTGGCGCACAGGATGCGGCCCCAGTCGCCGCTCCGGTCGAGGAGCTGGAGGGGCAGCAGGGCGTCGAGCGGCACCGTGGGCCGGGACGGATCCGGGGTCTCCCAGGCGGGCATCCCGTCCGGGGGAACGACATGGGTCGGGCGGAAGCCGGGGGTGGTCATCGCCGTCACTTCCGCATCACCGCGGGCTCGTGCCGGCGCAGCAGGCGGGCGACGGCGAGACCGCAGAGGACCGAGAGCACGACGAGCATGCCCATGTCGAGCAGCCAGGTGCCCGACGCGTGCCGGAACAGCGGATCCGTCCTGTCGGGCGCGAGCCGTACCAGGTCGATCGTGCCCGCCATCGCGCCGAACGCCCACCGCGAGGGCACGAGCCAGGACAGCTGGTTCAGCACCGCCACCCCGTCGAGCGTCAACAGGGCGCCACAGAAGACGACTTGGACGATGGCGAGGAGCACCAGCAGCGGCATGGTGACCTCCTCCTTGCGCACCAGGGCGGAGACGACCAGACCGAGCATCATCGCGGTGAAGGCCAACAGGGCGACGGCGAGGGTGATTTGCAGCAGAGGCGGCGTCAACACGCCCTTGGCGCCTGGCACGTTGAGGTCCACGCCGAGCAGCGCCACCAGGGTCAGCACGACGGCCTGGAGTACCGTGACGGTGCCGAGCACCACCACCTTGGACATCAGATAGGCCGATCTGGACAGGCCCACGGCCCTCTCCCGCTGGTAGATCACGCGCTCCTTGACCAGTTCCCGCACGGCGTTGGCCGCGCCGGTCAGCACGGCGCCGACGCACAGGATGAGCAGGGCGTTCAGCGCCGTCTCCTGGTTGAAGCTGCCCTTGGCCAGGGCCCGCGCCATGGCACCCATCACGAACGGCAGGGCGACCATGATCACGAGAAAGGTACGGTCGGCACTGAGGGCGGCCGCGTACCGCCGTACGAGTGTGCCGAGCTGGGCGCCCCAGCTCTGTGCCTTCGGCGCCGGACCGACCGCCGCCGCGGGTGCGGGGGCGGGCAGATGCGGCTGCGCGGACGAGTTGACGATGTACTGGCGGTGGAACGGCGAGTCGCGGTACTCCTCCGCCCAGTCCCTCTCGCGGTCCCGTTCGAAGGCCTCGAAGGCCTCCGGCCACTGCTCGAAGCCGAAGAACGGCAGCGTGTCGTCGGGCGGCCCGTAGTAGGCGACCTTGCCGCCCGGGGCGAGCACCAGAAGGCGGTCGCAGACGTCGAGGCTGAGCACGCTGTGGGTGACGACGATGACAGTGCGGCCGTCGTCGGCGAGGCCACGCAGCATGCGCATCACCGAGCGGTCCATGCCCGGGTCGAGGCCGGAGGTCGGCTCGTCGAGGAAGAGCAGGGACGGCTTGGTGAGCAGTTCCAGGGCCACGCTGACGCGTTTGCGCTGGCCGCCGGAGAGGCTGTGGATCGGCTGTTCGGCCCGCTGCTCGAGACCCAGTTCGTCGAGCACCTCGTCGACCCGGGCCCGGCGCTCCTCCTGCGCCGTGTCCTGGGGGAAGCGCAGCTCGGCGGCGTAGGTGAGGGCGCGGCGCACGGTGAGCTGGGCGTGCAGGATGTCGTCCTGCGGGACGAGCCCGATGCGCTGGCGCAGCTCGGCGTAGTCGCGGTACAGATCACGGCCGTCGTACAGGACCGTGCCCCGGTCCGCGGGACGCTGTCCGGTGAGTGCGTTGAGCAGCGTGGACTTGCCCGCGCCGCTCGGGCCGACCACGGCGAGCAGGCATTTCTCGCCGACGGGAAACGACACCTGGTCGAGGAGCGTTTTGCGGCCCCGGTCCACCTGGACCGTCAGGTCCTGCACATCGAGCGAGACCTCACCGGTGTCGACGTACTCCTGCAGCTGGTCGCCGACCAGACAGAACGCGGAGTGGCCGATACCCACGATGTCACCGGGTGTGACCAAGGCGCGGTCGACGGGGCGGCCGTTGAGGAAGGTGCCGTTGTGGCTGCCGAGGTCGACGATCTCGTACGTGCCGTCCGGGTGCGCCCGCAGCTCCGCGTGCTGACGGGAGACGACCAGGTCGTCGATGACCATGTCGTTGTCGGCGCCGCGGCCGATGCGGACGGAGCGGCTCGGCAGCGGGTGCACGCTCGCCGGCTGCCGGAAGGTGCCGGTGGCCGCGGGCAGGGAGACGAGCGAGGGCCGCTCCGCGCTGCGGTCCACCAGAACGGCGCGTGGACCGTCGGTGGCGTTGCCGAAGCGGATCACGCTGCCGGATCGCACCCTTCCCTCGCGGATGCGGTGGCCGTCGGCGTACGTGCCGTTGGTGCTGCTCTCGTCCTCGAGCACCCAGTGGCCGTCCTCGGCGCGCAGGACGGCGTGGTGCCAGGAGACCCGGAGGTCGTCCAGGACGATGTCGCTCGAGGGGTCTCGTCCGATGTGATAGGCGCGGCCCGGACTCATCACGGTGGAGCCCGTCTCGGTCTCCAGGACGAGTACAGGCGCGGTCGGGGCGTCGACCGGCCGCTGTGTCATGCCCAGAATTCTAGCGATGGGACACCGTTTGCGCCCGGTCTGTGACGGACTGCGAGGCGGTCAGGCGGCCGGGGTGGACAGCGCGGGTACGAGCCGCCGCATCCGCAGCGCGTCAACGGACTCGGCGAGCAGTTCGTACTCGGTGGTGTCGTCGCTGATGGCGATGCGGACGAGTCGTCCGGTGGCCAACTCGTCGGCGGCCTCCTCCTGTTGGCCGGGGTCGCCGCACCAGGCGCGCAGGACGCTCGGCACATCGGGGACGGTGTCGGCCACCGGGGCGATGGAGTTGGGTGGGAAGTGTGGGTTGTCGGGGTGCGGGTCGAGCCGTTGGGCGATCCAGGAGGCACGGTCCCGCATCCACCACAGGGCGAGGGCCAGGGTGGGCGCGCGGTAGGTTCCTAAGGGCACTCCGACGCGCCGACCACCGCTCATGCCGTACGCCGTGACATGGCACAGGAATTCGTCGTGCACGATCGCTCCCCCGGTACGGTGCTCGATGCCGGAACGGCTCGTGGTGCCCTGCATTCGCTCGCTGTGCACGTGGGGCGATCCGGACGCGGCGCGTGGTGGAGCTTTTCGGTCGTCGCCGAATCACCCCGTCATTCGAGTATCGTCACTACTGACACTCCGTCACCATGCCCTTTCAGTCAGTCTTCTGGCATATTCACGGACGGACATGGCCGAAACGAGTCGCGCCCGCTCACCCGGCCCTCGATCACCCGGCAGGTGATCGACGCCCCCCGCCTCACGGGTGCGCGCCCTACCGCTTGAGGACCGCCTCGATGCGGGCCAGTTCCTCCGCGTCGAAGTCGAGGTTGCGCAGGGCGCCGACGCTGTCCTCGATCTGCTGCGGGCGGCTGGCGCCCACGAGGGCGGAGGTCACCCGGCCGCCGCGCAGGACCCAGGCGAGGGCGAGCTGGGCGAGTGTCTGGCCACGGGACCCCGCGATCTCGTCCAGGGCGCGCAGCCGGGCCACGAGATCCTCGGTGACCGCGTCGGAGTTCAGGAAGGGGCTGTCGCTCGCGGCCCGGGAGCCCTCCGGGATCCCGTCGAGGTAGCGGGAGGTCAACAGGCCCTGCTCCAGCGGCGAGAAGACGATGGAGCCGACCTGGAGTTCGTCCAGGGTGTCCAGGAGCCCTTCCTCCGGGCGCCGGTCGAGCATCGAGTAACGCGGCTGGTGGATCAGCAGCGGGGTGCCCAGTTCGCGGAGGATGCGGGCGGCCTCACGGGTCTGCTCGGGCGAGTAGTTGGAGACGCCGGCGTACAGCGCCTTGCCCTGCTGGACCGCCGAGTGCAGGGCGCCCATCGTCTCCTCCAGCGGAGTGTCCGGGTCGGGGCGGTGCGAGTAGAAGATGTCGACGTAGTCCAGGCCCATCCGCTTCAGGCTCTGGTCGAGGGAGGACAGCAGATACTTGCGCGAGCCCCATTCTCCGTACGGTCCCGGCCACATCAGATAGCCGGCCTTGGTGGAGATCACCAACTCGTCGCGGTACGGCGCGAAGTCGGCCTTGAGTGCCTCCCCGAAGGCGGACTCGGCGGCGCCGGGCGGCGGGCCGTAGTTGTTGGCCAGGTCGAAGTGCGTGACACCGAGGTCGAAGGCGCGGCGCAGAATCTGCCGCTGGGTCTCCACCGGGCGGTCGGGGCCGAAGTTGTGCCACAGGCCGAGCGACAGCGCGGGGAGCTTGAGGCCGCTGCGTCCGGTGCGGCGGTAGGGCATGTCGGCGTAGCGGCCGGAATGTGCGGTGTACAACGCGACTCCAGAGGGGTTGGCACGATGGAGACCGGTTCCGGAGAACCGGTCTCCACTCTGTCGCGACCTGGGGGCAACGGTCCAACAGAAGAATCGGATGGGATTGAGCGGTTACGCTTCTCAATCATGGAACTGCGCCACCTCCAGCACTTCGTCGCGGTCGCCGAGGACCAGCACTTCACCCGGGCCGCGGAGCGGCTGATGGTGTCCCAGTCGGGTCTGTCTGCGTCGATCCGCGCGCTGGAGCGGGAGCTGCGGGCGCCGCTGTTCGTGCGTACCACCCGACGGGTGACCCTGACCGAGGCGGGGCGCGCGCTGCTGGGTGAGGCGGAGCGGATCCTGGCGCAGGTGCGTTCGGCGCACGAGGCGGTGGCCGCGGTGCAGGGCGTGCTGCGCGGCACGCTGGCGCTGGGCACCGAGCAGTGCATCGCCGGGGTGCATGTGGCCGGGCTGCTCGCCGCGTTCCGGCGGCGGCATCCGGACGTGGAGATCCGGCTCAGGCAGGCGGGATCGGGCGGACTGGCGGAGGACGTCGCGGCCGGGCGCCTGGACCTGGCCTTCGCCTACCGGACGCAGACGGACACCGACCAGCTCCGCTCCGTGGCCCTGACCAGCGAGCCCATGACCGTGCTGTGCCATCCCACCCACCGCCTGGCGACGGCCGGCGCGGCCGCCACCCCGGAGGGCCTGGGCGGCGAGGTGTTCGTCGACTTCCATCCCGACTGGGGGCCGCGCCGCACCACGGACGCGGCTTTCGCCGCAGCGGGTATACGGCGGACCGTCGCGCTGGAGGTCAACGACGTGCACAGCCTCCTCGACCTGGTGAACGAGAACCTCGGCGTCGCCGTCGTACCGCGGCACTTCCGGCACAAGCGCGAGACGCTCACCGCCCTCCCCCTGAAGGGCACCGGGGAGACGGTGTACGAGACCGTCGCCCTGCTGCCGTCCCCGCAGGCCACCAGCCCGGCGGCCCGGGCCCTGCTGGCCCTGCTCGAAGCAGGAGGGTGACCCCCAATGCCGTTGCTTGACTTCTAAACCAAGCGCGGGAGAAGGGTGATGGTCT
>CBFHCJ010000319.1:0-7584 GCA_965654005.1 uncultured Streptomyces sp.
CCACCAGGTCGTGGTGGCCCGCGCCTGCGGGCGCGACGGTCAGCCCGGTGAGGTGGGTGATGCGCTCGTTCAGCGGGAGCGCTGGCGCCTTGGAGCGCTTGACCAGGGGGATGAGGCTGGCTATCGCGGGGATCATCGGCTCAGCCCTTGCGTGGCCAAAGTACGACGATCCTGCTGTATGTCTTGTCGATGACGAAGCGCGGGTCGGGGGCCGTGAGTTGGTGGCGGGCGTCGCCGACGGCCATACGGAAGCCAGGCTCTGGTGCGGTGTTGCCCCAGCCCTCGTCCCAGGTGCGGATTTCGGTGACAACCCGCTCAGCGAGGTCGGCGCTGACGGATCCGTGGCCGATGATGCCGAGCTCCCAGAAGCGGCCGGCGTCGTCCTCGCCTTCGCGGATGGTCATGTAGGCGAGGGAGTCGCCGTCGAGGGCGGCCATGGAGCCCCAGCCGAAGTGCGGGGTGAAGCCGGGGCGTGATCCGGGCATGCGAGACAGGCCGTTGGGCAGGACGCAGGCGAGGTACAGATACAGCCACTCGAACGGTTCGCCCTGGCGGAACTTGACGCCGGTGTAGATCTTGGTCTGCGGCTGGTCGAGCGCGGTCCGGATCGCGTCGCGATCCACCTCCTGCTCGCTGAAGGTCTCCAGCCGCACGTTGCCCTCGCCGGCCATCGGCACGACGGTGTAGACGTCGTCGCACACGCCCTTGCGCAGGGGGATGAAGGTGCACATCTCGCAGGAGACGGTTTTCCAGGTGTCTCCGTCGCGCTCGAAGGCGAAGCTGCGGCTGATGCTGCCGCGGATCCGCATGGGCAGGACCAGTCGCCCGCCGGGGGCCAGCTGGTCGAGGAGCTTGACGGGGACGTCGCCCGCGCCAACGGTGAACTGGATGCGGTCGTACGGTGCGTGCTCCGCAAGGCCGGCGGCTCCGTCAGCCAGCACGGCGGTCACGTTGGTCGCCCCTGCCTGGGCGAGGTTCTTGCTCGCACCATCGACGAGGTCCTGGTCGACATCCAGCGTCCACACCTGCCCGGTGGGGCCGACGAGCTTGCCCAGCAGGGCCGCGTTGTAGCCGGTGGCGGCGCCGGCCTCCAGGACCTTATGGCCGGGCCGCGCGTCCAGCTGTTCGAGCTGGATGGCGACGATGGAGGGTGCGGAGATGCAGGAGATCATCTCGCCGTGCTCGTCGTGCTTGATGGGCACCGCGTCCTCCTTGTACGCCGATTCGATGTCGACGCCGGGCAGGAAGTCGTGGCGGTTGGTGGTGCGGAAGGCGTCGATGACGGCGGAGGTGCGCAGGTGGCCGCTCTCCACGAGGCGGTTGGCGAGAGATCCGCGCAGTTCTGCGGCGTCGGTGACGGGGGTCACGGAAGTGGTCTCCATTCGAGCGAGCTTAGGGTCCGGGAAAGCGGACCCGTGAGTAGACACGTGGGTATCGACCGTTGTGGAAAAGGCGACTTGGCGGCCCAACCACGCGGTGGCGGCCTGCTCTGCGACAGGTACTCCGGCGCGGTTGAAGGCGAAGATCGCGTGATGGGCGAGGACGGCGCGCAGGCCGCGTATCAGTCGTCCATCAGCGGCGAGCCGGCGCAGGCGCTGGCCGGCGCCTGCGAAGGCGGCGACGCGGTCGGCCCAGCCCGCCTCGGCGCCCGGACGCCGGGCTGCGTCGGCGTTCATCAGGCGCCGCATGGCCGCCACGGCGTGGTCGAGGGGGGGCCCGGCGGGCGGGGTGACGGGGGGACGCACGGCGGCGAACTGGGACCAGACGTCTCCGACCTCGAAGGGGTCCAGGCCAGCTTCGCGGATCATGGTGGACAGCAGCATCACGCAGCGCTCGCGAGTGCCGGTGCTGCCGGTCTCGGGCAGGGCGCTGCGGCTGTCGGCGCAGAACAGGTCGTGCGCCGCGTCCATACCTTCCGGGCCGCCGAAGGCTTCGGTCTCCGGTTCGTAGATGCCGCCGACCCAACCGGTGATCTGCCGCTCGGTGGCCAGGCGGTCCAGCAGGGCCGCGGCCGGGCGCTCGGTGCGCAGGCGCAGCCCTGAGTCCTTGCGCAGGAAGTGGAAGCGCTGGTCGTGCAGCGCGGCCGCCAGAACCTGGGCGGCTTCGGGGCTCACCTGGTCGCCGGGGAAGGCGACGGTGGCATGCCACCAGGTCATGTCGCGGGTGACGGGAAGGTTCTCGTCGTTGTCGAAGTCCATGCGTGTGGCCAGCCGTCCTTTGGTGGGAGGGATGCGGGGTCAGGTGATCAGCAGCACGCTGGTCCAGTTGGTGGCGTTCGTGCCGTCCAAGGCGAGCTGAGCGCCGCTTCGGCCCTCCATGAAGCCGGGCTTGGGCAGCCGGTCCAGGTCGGTTGCCAGACGCTGCTGCAGGTCGCCGATGACGGGTGCGAAGCGCTGCGGGGTGGGGCTGTCGGCGGCGACGGCGCGGGTAAGGGTCACCAGCCCGGCCCAGCCGTGGCACAGCGTGGCGTCGGTGATCCGGGCGAGGTGAGCTGGGTCGGTGAGCATTCGTAGAAGGGTGTCTTCCGCCGCCTGGCGCCGGGCAGGGTCGTTCAGGGCGAGCGCGGCGAGCTGCTGGGCGCGGGCGATGCCAGGCTGGCCGTAGCACCAGGACGGGCGGGCAGGCTCGGGCGCGGGCGGCTCGATGGCGTCCATGTGGGCGCGGGTGGTCCAGTAGTGGCCGCCGTGCCGGTCCAGCCAGCGTGCGACCACTTCGATCGCCTCGTGCTGCCCTGGCACGACGCGATCGTGCCGCGCGGCGAGGGAAAGTACCGCTAAGAGACCGGCGATGCCGTGCGCCATACCGTTGTTGCCGTGCCCGTCGGCCAGCTCCTCGTCGCAGGGGCCGAGTGCGGACCACCACCCAGGCACTTCCCTTCCCTCGAAGCGGACCGGGCGCGAGAGGGAAACGAGGTAAGCCAGCACGTCCGTCAGACGCGCCGAGGGCGCTTCGCGCATCAGGAGCAGCGCCCCCAGTCCGACAAGGCCCCGGATGAGATCCCACTCTGCCAGGTGCGGCAGTGCCCCGGATTGCTGCCGTCGCCGCGCCGCGGCTAGGCGGGCATCCACCACGCGGTCAACAGCACTACGGACATCACGGCCCGCGCGGTCGGCGCGCGCGAGAACGAACTCCAGCGCTGGAGCGCCGTGGAACAGGCTCGCGTTGCCACCGGCGCTGACCCCCTGAGCGACGGCCTGCGCGAGGTAGCGCCGCGCGGCGGACAGGTCACCGCGCTCGATGTCCAGCAACGCGATCCCGAGAGGCCCCTCGGAGAGGTCCTGCGTACGAGGCCGGCGCGCCGTGGCCGTCATGCCCGTGCCGCCAAGGTGAAGACGAGGCTGTGGGCTCGCCCCCCGATCCAGCCGTCGGCATCGGAAGCAGGCGCCTCGTGCAGGGTTGCAACACCGAAGGGGCTGGCGTCCAGATGGGCACGCAGCAGGTCCATGTGCATGTCCTGGTTCAGATCAAGGGGAAGCTGCTGATCGTCCTCTGCCAGCAGCACCCGGTCCGGCACCCGGAACCGGCCCCGCCAGGCGTGCAGATGATCCGCCCACTCCTCCAACTTCACGGTCCGCCCGGGCAGATCGCGCGCGCGTATCTTCCACCGCGCCGCCGTGAGGACGGAGCGCCGGAAGGTGAGCGCCGGGGTGAACGGCAGGGTCCATGCCACGCCCCAGTCGAACCAGGTCACCTGTGGTGCGGTGGCTCGGCTGATCTCGCCCAGGAACCGGGCCATCGGCGGCGTGTAGTTGTTCCACAGGAAGTTGATCGCGGTCGGCGCCAGGAGTTCCAGGCGCCTGCCGGTGGCGATCTCGATCAGGCGAGGGCGACCGCCGCGAACACTGACAGCCAGGTCGCAGGGGAACAGCACGCTCTCGTCGCGGTGGCGGAACTCGCCGACGCTGACGATACGGGGCAGCACGCGGGGGGCGCGGGTGAGAAGGTCGGCCGGGACACGGCCGGCGTGGAAGGACAGCTGGGCCAGCTCGGCGCCGGGCTCGATCGTGGGCAGAGCGGTGTACGTCGCTCCGGTCCCTGGGAACAGGTGCCAGAACCGTCCCGTCATCGAGCCGGCCGAGCGGGAGACGGTGACCACCCGGACCCGGAAGCTCCCTCGGTCAAGTGCCTCGGTCGAGCGGGCATGGATCTGGGCGGCAAGTTCCAGGTGCGGGGCGGTGAGGTGGGGCATTTCGCCCGCAGCCTCCAGCTCCTCGATCATCCCTCCGGTCAAGGGCACCGCGCGTGCGCCCTCGACGGCTGCGGTGCCGGCCAGTTCCAGCAGGAGTCGGTCGCGACGGGACATCGGGCGGGGCGGCTCGGCAGCCTTGACGAAGCCGTCCGGGAAGCCGACGCCTCGGCCGGGGTCGGTCGCCACCTCCACGGGAACCGCGGTGTTCTCGCCGTACCGGTCGGTGAACTGCTCGACCCAACGACGCCAAGCGGGAGTGCCGTTCGGGTGCGTCGCGAGCCGGGCCAGGACGGTCGCCGCCGTCTCGGCCTCGATCAGCACTTCCCGCGGCAGCCGCACCGTGGCGTCAAGCCGCAGATCGGTGGCCGCCGCGCGGTCGCGCACCTGCGCGCGCAGAGCGGGAGGTAAGGCTTCAGCCGGGTCGACGACGGTGGCCGGGGCACGCAGCGATGACCGCAGCAGCCGCACTCGCAGCAACTCTCCGAGGAGCTGGGCGCGGGCGCGTTCGGAGGTGGCGGGGAACTCTGCGGCGAGCTTGTCTGCCAATGGGGCGTAGCGGACGGGGGCACGTGCGGCGTCGAGCACCAGCCGGAGCGCGGGACTGCTCAGCGCGAGGCGGAACTCAGCATCGCCCTCGGACGGCACGTGGACCTGTCCATCCCGCTGCCGGGCGAGGCCGTTGACGCACACCTCGACGTCGGCCATCCGCGCACCATCCTCCTCCCAGGCGCTGATGGCCTCATCGAGCGCCACCGGATCGGGGCGGGCGACTGCTTGGTGCCGGTCACCGAAGCGGACCTTGGTCGTGTCCCCGAACTCGATCAGCGCAACGCCCGCGAAGAGGCCATAGGGAGTGGAGCGGTGCGCGTACCGGATCGCGTATCGAGCCGTGGCCAGTGCCGCCCGGCGCACGCGGCGCAGCTTCGGGGACCGGCCATTGAGGATCGCCTGCACCTGCTTGGCCAGATCCGGGCTCGCACCGGTCACTGCCTGCCGGAAGGTCTCGTCTGCCCACACAGCGTCCAGCCACGAACGCCAGTCGTCGAGCGAGGCTGAGCCCTTCGGCCAGGGCGCCATGGCAGGCTCGGCGAGGTGTACCGCCGCGCGCAACATCCCTTGCCCGGTGCCCTGATACAGGCTGTGTCGTGCGCGTGTCATCACCACTCCGTTCTTGGTAGGCGGGGTGCGCGGGCCGGACGGAGCTATCCCGTCCGGCCCGCACGGCCGAGCTGCCTCGGTTTACGAGGTGACGCAGGCGCTCGGGCAGGAGCTGCCGCAGGTGTCGCCGGTGCTGCACATCAGCACCGTCTCGGTCGCCGGCGTTCCCTCGATGAAGGTGATGTCGAGCTGGAACGGGTCGGCGTCATCGACGGCGTCCGGCTGCGCGGGTGCAACCACGCCCTCCATCTGAACGGTCATGCGTGCCTCCATAAGTTGGTGGTGCACGGCCCGGGACCCGGCCGGGGCCCGGGAGTCTCAGGCCCAGGTCACCGTGACGATGCCCTGGCGTCGCAGCACGGCGCCCTGGGGCACGGGGAGCGGGGCGAGGGTGCGAGCACTACTTCAGGACGCTGTAGCGGCCCGCTCGTTCTCCTTCTTCGCCCGCTCGTATCCGTACGCCAGGTACTGCTCCCAGTGGCCGCGGGCGTCCGGGCTGATGCGGTCCAGGGCGACGAGCCCGGCCATGATCGTGGAGCACAGCTCGTCGGCGACCTCGGTCGGTTTGGCGCTGGTCACGCCGCTCGTACCCCAGCCCCGTGACCTCCGGTACATCTCGACGCTCTCGTTGGCCTCTTCGGAGACTTTGGCCAGGAGCAGCATCGTCTCGACGTCCTCGTGTCCGGCCTGTAGGCGCCGCTCGTCGCGGCCGCGCAGCTCCCGGATCTTGTCGAACAGGTCAGGCATGTGCGTCTCCCGTCTCGGTGTGGACCCACCAGGTGAGGGTCAGGCCGTGGGGTGTTGTACGGGGCGGCCGAGCTGATGGACGGTCCAGCCGGCTGCGGTCCAGTCGTCGGTGTCGATGGCGGTTCGGACGTCGATCAGGACTTGGCGGCGCACCTTGCCCGCTGCGGCGGCCGGCAGGGAGGCGTCCCTGGTGAACTGCGACCACTCCGTCGCCAGGACCACGACGTCGGCGTCCTGCAGCGCGGTGTCGATGTCGTCGGCGTAGGTGTACTCCGGGTGCAGCCGTCGGGCCGCCACCAGGGACTCGGGGTCGTAGATCACGGTGCGCGCTGCTGCGGAGTGCAGCAGCCCGGCCAGGCGCAGGGCGGGGGAATTGCGGACGTCGCTCGTGCCAGCCTTGAAGGAGGCGCCCAGGACGGCGATGGTCGCCGTGTCGAGCGGGCCGCCGTGGGCGCGCTCGACCAGGTCGCGGGCGGCGTCCAGACGAGCTTGGTTGATGTTCTCGACCGCGGTGAGCAGCCCAGCAGCGCCGGTCGCCCCGAGTTCGCCGACTCGGTAGGTGAATGCGCCGAGGTCCTTGGGCAGGCAGCCTCCGCCGAAGCCGATGCCGGGCCGCATTCCGCCGTGGCCGATGCGGGGGTCGATGCCGATGCCGTACGCCACGGTGGCGACGTCGGCGCCGGTGATCTCGCAGACCTCCGCCATGGCGTTGATGTAGCTGATCTTCGTGGCGAGGAACGCGTTCGCGGAGCTCTTAAGGACTTCGGCGGTCGCAGGGTCGGTGACGATCAGTTCCGTCTCCCCCCGGGCGAGGATCGGGGCGTAGACCTCGCGTACGGCCTTCTCTGCCTCCGGGGAAGTGAGGCCCGCGACGATCCGGTCGGGGTACAGGGAGTCCTCGACCGCGTGCCCCTCGCGCAGGAACTCGGGGTTCCACACGAGATCCACGCCGTTCGATCCGGCGTGCTCGGTGATGATCTCCTGCAGGCGAGCGACGGTGCCGACTGTGACCGTCGACTTGCCTACGATCGTCGCCGGCCGCTTGAGCAGCGGTGCCAGGGAGCGCACAGCGCCGACGACCTGGCCCACGTCGTATCCGCGGCCGTCGGTGCGCAGCGGGGTGCCGACGGCGATGAAGTGGAGGTCTGCCCACTCCGCGGCCTCGTGGAGGCTGGTGGTGAAGCGCAATCGGCCCGTGGGGACGTGCTTGTCCAGCAGCTCGTTGAGGCCCTTCTCGTAGAAGTGGCCGCGACCGGCCTGGAGAATCTTGACGGTCTCCGGGTTGAGTTCCACCCCGATGACCTCGTGGCCGAGTTCGGCCATCGCGGCGGCGTGCGGGGCTCCGAGGTGCCCGCATCCGATCACCGAAACGCGCATTGCTGTCCTTGTCGTGGTTGGTGCCGTGGGGCGCACGGGCGGTGCGCCCCACGACGCTTGGCCCGCTCCACCAGTCCCGCCTCAGGGAAGCTGGTCAACGCGACTACGCGTAT
>CBFHCJ010000320.1:0-7579 GCA_965654005.1 uncultured Streptomyces sp.
GGCACAGTGCCCGGCGCCCCGACCACGACGGCTTGCCGGCCATACGGAAGACGGCCGAAAGGCTGCCGCCTCGCGGTCAAGGGTGCCTCGGGGGCCATCTGACGAGGCACCCGACACGATCAAGAACAGCATGACGAGCAGGGCAACCCGCTCGTCCGACAAGGAGACACCCATCATGACGACTTTGCTCGAGCCCACCCCGTCCTCCCAGGACCAGGGAACCGACGGCAGCGTCCTCTGCCGTGTCCGCGCTCACCTGCCCGAGATCGCGGCGCGCTCTGCCGAGGCCGAGGCGGCCCGGGCGGTTCCTGCAGAGATCATCACCGCCCTGCGCCAGGCCGGTGTGTTCCGGATGGCCCTGCCCAAGGCATGGGGCGGGGAGCAGCTCGGCCTGGTGGAGGCCGCTCGGGTGGTCCAGGAGATCTCACGGGCCGACGGTTCGACCGGCTGGACCGTTCAGGCGGCCTCGATGGCCTGGTTCTTCGTGCGGTCGCTGCCCCGGGAGACGCTCGCGAAAGAGGTCTTCGGCAACGGCGCCGACCTGATGCTGCGTGGTGCCATCGCCCCGAAGGGGAAGGCGACTCCCGTGGAGGGTGGCTACCGGATCAGCGGCCGCTGGCCGTTGGCCAGTGGCTCGTTCACCCCGGACTGGATGCTCGCGGGCTTCGTGGTCGAGGGTGCGCCCCCGCTGCCGGGCGGTGGCCCGGCCATGCGCGTCGCGCTGATCCGGCCCGAGCAGGTCACCTTCCTCGACACCTGGGACGCGGTGGGCCTGCGTGCCACGCAGAGCACCGACTTCACGATGGACGACGTCTTCGTGCCCGAGCACTTCACGGGCCCTCTGACGGGCGACAACAACATCCCCGCTCCGTTCTACGGCCTGCCGTACACCGCCACCGGTGCCTCGCACGACGCCGTCATCCTCGGCTGCCTGGAGGGCGCGCTCGACGACCTCGCCGAACTCGCCGCCACCAAGCGGCCGGCGTTCAACCCCAGGGTGGTCGTCGGTGAGGACCCGGTGTTCCAGGAGAAGTTCGCCGATCTGCACCTGCGCACGGCGGCACTGTCGGCATTGATGGAACAGACCGGCCGCACCGTCATGGACCGGGCACTCGCGGGAGAGGAGCCCACCCCGACCGAGTGGTTCAGCTACACCGGCGGCCACCAGCACATCCACCACGAGGGCATCCGGATCCTCAACGAGATCATGACGCTGTCGGGCAGTTCGGGCCTCTACAGCAGCAACCCGATGCAGCGTCGCTGGCGCGATGTCCGCTGCGTCTCCCAGCACGTGGCCGGCAACAACGGCTCGCTGCGACGCCTGGGCGCGGTCCTGTCGGGTCAGGAGGACGTCCGATGAGCTCACTCGTCGCAACACCGACAGATCCCACTGTGCTGCGCCAGGCGTTCGGCTGTTTCCCGTCCGGGGTGACAGCCCTGTGCGCACTTGATTCCGGTACGCCGGTGGGCATGGCCGCGAGCACGTTCACTCCGGTCTCCCTCACACCACCTCTGGTGTCGGTCTGCGTCCAGGACACCTCGTCGACCTGGCCGAAGCTGCGGAGGCAGCACCGCCTGGGCCTGAGTGTGCTGGCCGAGGGACAGGACCTGGTCTGCCGTTCGCTGGCCGGCAAGGACGGGGACCGGTTCGCGGACGTCGACTGGGAGGCCGGCGAGGACGGCAGCGTGTACATACACGGTGCCAACCTCTGGCTGGACTGCTCGATCTACGCCGAGTTCCCCGGAGGCGACCACACGATCGTCCTGCTGGAGATCCACGGCCTGAAGGCCGAACCCGACCGGGCACCGCTGGTGTTCCACGGCAGCCGGTTCCGGCGCCTGGCCATCTCCTGAGCCGGGAGCCGCCACAGCCGTAGGGGCTCCCGGTCCCCGAGGGGCAGGCTGGTCCGAGTCGAGGAGCACCGGCAAGGATGGCCCCTTGCCGAGCCACTGTGCTCTCCTCGCTCGGCCGGTGCCGCGAGTGCGTCATGGCCGCACTCGCGGCGCCGTCATGTGAGCGTGTCCTGGCGGTCGGCCGAGAACCCGTGCAGTCGGCCACTTCGGCAAGTAGCTCACCGCTGGTCGCTGCTGCTCGCGTTCGCCTGTCTCGGCGCGCTGCCGTCGCCAAGGGCTCCGCGGCATGTCGCTGCGGGGCTGCGGTGGTTGCCGCTGCCAGCCGGTACTACAGAACCGGGCATTCCGGTCGGTCGCCAGAATCAGGCGGTCCGGTCAGTGGCCGGGGGCACACCGGTACAGCGTCTGGGCGGTGGCTCCTTCGTCGGCCCGGCCCTGGAGGCCCGGCACGGTGGAGGTGGCGGCGGAGGAGTCCGTGCCGCCGTAGGCGGAGGCCGGGACGCGGCTGCAGGCGGACTGGACCCAGTCGGTGATCCGCGTGGTGGCCGTCGTCCCGCCACCGCCCCCGAACATGGCGCCCATGCCGCGGCCGCCACCCAACAGGACGTACTGCAGCTTGCCGGAGTCCACCAGTTGCCGGAACTGCGCCTCCGTCGGGAACGGCACCCTGCCGCTGAAGCCGCCGAGCGGCAGGACGTGGGCGCCGGTGGCGAGGATGTACGGGGATGCTCCGTTCCAACTGGTGGTGGCGAAGACATAGGCGGCCGAGCCCTGGTGCGCGGTGGTGTAGTCGAGCAATTTCCGCTGGGTCGCGGTGAGTTCGCCGTCCTCGCTGAAGCCGCCGAAGCCGCCCGTGCCACCGCGGGTCGCCCCCTTGCCGCGGGTCGCCCCCTTGCCACGCGTCGTGCCGCCGCCCCAGGACATTTGGCCGATCCGGCCGCCCGCCGACGTCACCGAGCCCTGGCCGCGGCTCATGCCGGTCGGGCCGACCGCGCCCATGCCCGAGCTGCCGTACGCGGGGTTGAAGACCTGCACCGCCCACGCGCTCGGCGCGATCAGCACCGCCGCGAGGGACGCGACCAGTCCGGCGAGGGCGAGTCGGCCGTTGGATGGAGTGCGACCGGGACGGGCCAGCACCAGCAGAACGACGGCGGCGACACCGAGCACACCCGCCGCAGGCGCCAGCCACGGCAGGAACGACGGGAATTCGCCGGCGAGGTACGCGCTCCACGCCGCCGTCGCCGCCACCGTGCCCGGCAGCGCCCATGCGCGGCGGCCGCCGGCCCGGTAGGCGCGCCACATCAGCACGATGCCGCCACCGGTGAGCGCGGCGAGCGGTACCGCGATCACGCCCATGTAGTACGTGTGACCGCCGACGCTGCCCGCGCTGAAGACCAGGAAGTACGTGGTCAACCAGGTGCCCCACAGGACGAATCCGGAACGGATCCGGTCGGTGCGCGGGTTGCCCCGGCGCCACAGCAGACCGCAGACGACGGCGACGGCGGCGATCGGGTAGAGCCAGCCGGTCTGCGAAGCGAGCGACGTGCCGAACATCTTCGACCAGCCGTTCTGGTCACCGCCCAAGCCGCCACCACCGCGGGCCGAGTACGCGGCGCTCGTCCGGGCTCCCGCGGCCTGCCAGGTAGCCGGACCGCCCTGGGTGTCCTGGGCGCTCCGGGCGCCGGCCGTCCCTGTGTGGCGGTGGTGGGTGACGCCACCGGCTCCGGTGCCGCCCGTCTGGCCGGCCCCCTGCCAGGCGCCGCCGTAGCCGGCGTAGCCGCCGTACTGCCGGGTGCCGGACCGCCCCGCCCTGCCGCCGCCCTGGCCCGGCCGGCCGCCGCCCGGTGCCGGGTTCCGGCTGCCGTGGCCGCCTCCGCCACCCTGCGTCGCGCTCACGCTGCCCGTGGAGGCCGCGCTGATACCGAGCGAGGAGAAGCGGTTCAGGAAGTTGTAGCCGACCACCATACTGAACGGGGAGTTGTTGGTGGTGCCGTCCACATAGGGCCGGTCCATGGCCGGGGTGAGGGTGACGGCGAGCATCCAGGACGCCGACACGGCGGTCATCACCACTGCGGACAGGCCGAGGTGCGCCAGCCGCTTGCGCAGCGCGATCGGCGCCGACATCAGGTAGACCAGGGCGAGCGCGGGAAGCACCGCCCACGCCTCGAGCATCTTGGCCTGGAAGCCGAGCCCGACCCACACACCGGCGAGCAGCAGCGGGCGCAGCCGGCCGTTCTCGGCGGCGCGCTGGGTGGCCTCAGCTGCCAGCAGCACACACAGCGTGAAGGCGGGGTCCTCGACCGCGGTGCGGAAGAGCCCCACGGCCACCGGGGTCAGCAGGAACGCCGTACTGGCGATCAGTGCCGCGTTGACGCCGGCCCAGCGACGCACCAACCGGTGCAGGACCAGCAGGCTCGCCACTCCCTCAAGGACCTGAGGAAGTGTCAGCGCCCACGGATGGAATCCGAAGATCCGCGCGGAAAGCGCTTGCGGCCACAGGAATCCTGCCAATTTGTCGAGCGTGATCGAATTTCCGGGGTCGAAAGAGCCGTAGAAGAAAGCCTTCCAGCTCTCCGTCATGCTGCGAACGGCGTTCGCGTAGAACGTATGGTATTGACTGTGGTTGATTCCCCATGCGTAGAGCACGGCGGCGAGCACGGTGATGACCAGCAGCGCCGGGCGCGCGTACGCGGGCTGGCCCACCGGCGATCTCCATGGCGCGCGACGATCGGCAGCGGTGCGGGAGGTCGGGGCAAGGACTGTCGTAGCCATGCGCAACAGTCTTCGGTACCGCGCGAGCCTCACCACACCAAAGCGGCCCGATTCAAGGAACTTCTCGTCAGACTTAGGAGAATCCTTTAACCAGAGCGGGCGAGATTTCATCTCCGAAGCGCCGTTCATTACCTGCGACATACATGTGCCGCATACAGAAATTACATGGCGAGCGCACAGCTTTCGCCTGGTACTAGAGCCGGTGGTCTTACGACGGGTGAGCGCAGCGCTATACCCTCGCCTCGAACTTGCGAGAGGGGAGGCCTGTCCGACGCGGTTGACTGGTTGTCTCTTCTCGGCACGTCGTCGAACCGTCGGCTCATGGCTCTGCCAAACGGACACCCGTCTGACAGCGTCCGTTCGAACCTTGCCCCAGCCACCAGCGAACGTCGCCCCGACGACCCCCCTCCCGCTCCCCCGGCGTTTGCGGCAAGTAACCTGCTATGGACCGGAGTTACTACTCAGATGGGCAAGCTCATGCTCGAATCACCCCAGACAAGGCGGAAGTTAATGCGGACCCTCACAAGCCGGACTGCCTTGGCCGGAATCTCGGCGGTCGCCGCCGTCGCACTGACGCCGGGCCTGGCCATGGCCGCGACGACGGGAGTGCGAACTCCCGCCGTCATCCAGGTTCAGCAAGACGCACCGGTATACGACTTCGTGGACCTCCCCACCCTCCCCGTCGCGCAGGACCACCGGGCGCACGAATTCACCGTCACCTACCGGAACGGCTCGGGGCAGCACATGAAAGTGGCCCCGCAGGTCCTCGTGGAGTCGGCCGACAACGGCCCGTTCCTCAAGCCCGCCGACGTGTGGCTGCAGCGGCTGAATCCCGCGACGGGCCACTGGCACACCGTGCAACTCGGCACCCAGACCGGCACCCTCTACACGTCGATACCCGCCGCCGAGCGCCCCTTGTACCCCGGACACACACTCTCCGTCCGCTACCGGCTGACCGTCGTCTCCCAGGTACCCGGTGCGGCGCGGGGCGCGGTGATCGCGCCCAGGATCGTCATCCTGCGTGACACCCCCGCCGCGGCCGGGACGTAGCCCGACGGCTGTGCCGAATGCGGCACTGACGGCGCCGTCAGTCCTCGACGGGGGTCACCCCGACTCGAGCGAAACACGACAGCGGAGCCCCGGTTCTTGTGAACGGCACGTCTTGCCGACTGCCAGTTCTACCGGGGCTCCGCTTCCCACGTGGTGTCAGCCCCCGCACCCCGTGACTTCACAACCTTGCGCTTTGGGGCGCGTGCCCCGTCGCCCGTCCAATCTCGCCTCCCGCCGGCCGGAAGGGGTGAGTGAGAGGGCAGGGGCACCGTGTCGGCGACCGGGTCGTGGCGGATACGTTCGGCGGGCAGCCCCAGACCGGCCAGCCGCCACACGGCGGTGGTGACCATGGCGGGCGGGCCGCTGACGTACGCGACGTGGTCGGCCCAGTTCCCGTGCCGGGCCACCGCCTCGACCACCGAGCCCTCCTCGGACGCCCCCGGCCCCTCGCCGATCAACGGGACCACCCGCAGCCACGGGCAACGGTTCTCCAGCCGTTCCAGGGCCGGTGCGTCGTACAGGTCCTCGGCGGTGCGGACACCGAGGAAGAGGTGCGCCGTACGACCCGGCGCGCGCCGTACCGCCAGCTCCTCCAGCAGCGCACGAGCGGTGGCCCAGCCGGTGCCGCCGGCCACGACGAGCACGTCCCGCCCCAGGTCGTCGTCCAGGGTCATCACGCCCTGGGCTGGGCCGAGGCACAGCGTGTCGCCGACACGGGTGTGCAGGGTGAGGGCGTCACTCACCCCGCCGGAGCCCGTACGGCGGATGTGGAACTCGAGGTCGCCGTCCGGTGCGCCGGCGCGGACGAGCGAATACGGCCGCCAGGCGTGCGGCAGCAGCGGGGACTCGATGGTCGCGTACTGGCCGGGCCGGTACGGGTACGGCTCGGCCGTGCGCACGCGGAGTACCGCGAGGTCCGGGCGACGTAGCTGATGGACAGTCACCGTGCCGTGCCAGGCGGCAGGTTCGGCCAGTGCGCCGTCCGAGCCGGCCACCATGCCCGCGGTGGCGAACCGCACCATGCGCAGCCACGCCTGCTCCGCTTCGGCACCGAGTCGGCCGCCGGAGCACCGGTGCAGCGCCTGGGCGAGCGCGGACTCGAACGCCTGGTAGTGCACGGGTCGCACCCCGAGCTTGCGGTGGTCGCGGCCCAGCCGGGTGCAGAACGCGGTCACGTCCTCGGGCTCGTGCAGATGCTCGATCAGGTACCAGAAGGCGCGCTCCAGATGGACCCGCTGGAACTCCATCGACTCGGGGAACAGCTGTCGCAGATACGGGTGCCGCTCGAACAGGGCGTCATAGAGGTGGGCGATGAGTTCGCCGAACGGGGTGACCGATGCCAGGTTGCGGATGATCAGCTCCTGGTCGGCGGCCCCGTCGTAGGCGTACACCGAGGAACTCGTCGTCTCCGTACGGCGGACCGGGGAGAGCAGCCGATCGCGAAGGCGCATCGCGTCCCGTCGCGCGAGCAGTGCGTGATACCCGTCGCCCTTGCCGCCGCCCATCGTCATGGAGTTGCCGTTGTCTTTGATGGTGCTCTCCTCACAGCCGAGCCGCCCCGGCTTCTCCTCCGGGGCCGTCATCAGTGGGTCTTCTTCACGCACACCGCATGCGTCGCAGACGCCGCTGACCTGGCAGGCCTCGGCCGCGGACCCTGCCGCGGCTGCTGACCCGGCTGCGGTCGCGGCCGCCGTCCTGCTCCTGGCTCCATCCAGTACCAGGCCATGCTGGACGCGAGCCGGCCGGCAGGACCGGGACGACGCCCACCCAGGCACCCCGGGCGAAGGACACCACGGCGGTGGCGGTGGCCAGGACGCAGACGGCAAGGGCCAAAGGGGCGGGGCGGGGCATGCGAGGGCTTTCTGTCGGTGGGCAGAGGGGCGCCGCCCGTGCCCACGCCGGC
>CBFHCJ010000321.1:0-7571 GCA_965654005.1 uncultured Streptomyces sp.
GGAGAGGCTGTCGGACGCGCGGCGCAACGGGCACCGGGTCCTGGCGGTCGTGCGGGGTTCCGCGGTGAACCAGGACGGCGCCAGCAGCGGGCTGACGGCCCCGAACGGGCCCGCGCAGCAGCGGGTGATCCGCGCGGCGCTGGCAAGTGCCGGTCTGTCCGCCTCGGATGTGGACGCGGTGGAGGCCCACGGGACCGGGACGAGGTTGGGCGACCCGATCGAGGCACAGGCGCTGCTCGCGACCTACGGCCAGGATCGTCCGGCGGACCGTCCGCTGTGGCTCGGGTCGGTGAAGTCGAACATCGGGCACACCCAGGCCGCGGCCGGCGTCGCCGGGGTGATCAAGATGGTGCTGGCGCTGCGGCACGGTGTGCTCCCGGGGACCCTGCACGTGGACGCCCCGTCGCGTCATGTGGACTGGTCCTCCGGTGCGGTGGAACTGCTGCCCGAGGCACGGGAGTGGCCGGATCCTGGGCGGCCTCGCCGCGCGGGGGTGTCCTCGTTCGGGGTGAGCGGCACGAACGCGCATCTGATCGTGGAACAGGTCGAGCCGGAACCCGGGGAGCGTCGCCCGGCCACGGCAGGAATCGGGCCGGTGCCCTTGGTGCTGTCAGCCAAGAGCGGCCAGGCACTGACCGCGCAGGCGGAGCGCCTGGCGGCCGGCATGGAACGATCGACGCGGCTCGGTCCGCTCGACGTGGGGTATTCGCTGGCCGCGCGCACGTCCTTTCCGCACCGGGCGGTGCTGGTCGGGCGTCCCGGTGCGGATTGGGATCCGGGGCTGCGGGCCTTGGCCGACGGGCTGCCCGCGGCGGGGGTGGCCACCGGTGTCGCCGAGGCCGCCGATGTCGACGGTGGTGTGGTGTTCGTCTTCCCCGGTCAGGGCTGGCAGTGGGTGGGGATGGGCGCCGCGCTGCTGGAGTCGTCCCCGGTGTTCGCCGAGCGGTTGAGGGAGTGCGCGGCGGTCATCGACGAGCTGACGGGTTGGTCGCTGCTCGATGTCGTGTGCGGCGCCGACGGCGCGCCGTCGACCGAACGGGTGGACGTTCTGCAGCCGGTGCTGTTCGCTTTGATGATCTCGCTCGCCAGGCTGTGGGAGTCGCTGGGGGTGCGGCCGTCGGCCGTGGTGGGGCATTCGCAGGGTGAGATAGCGGCCGCCTGCGTGGCCGGTGGCCTGTCGTTGGGCGACGCGGCGCGGGTGGTGGTCCTGAGGTCCCGTATTCTCGCCGAGTCTCTGGCCGGCAGCGGCGGCATGGTTTCGGTGTCGGCTCCGGTGGAGCTGGTGCGGGATCTGCTGCCCGCGGACGGTGTACGTGCCGGGGTGGCCGCGGTGAACGGCCCGGCGTCGGTCGTGGTGGCGGGTGACACCGCGACTCTGGACGAGCTGTGGGCCCGGTGCGCCCGGCAGGGGGTGCGGGCGCGGCGGATCGGGTCGGACTGCCCGACGCACACCTGGCGGGTCGAGGCGTTGCGGGACGAGCTGCTGACCGTGCTGGCCGGCCTGGCACCGCGCTCCGGAGACGTGCCGTTCTTCTCCACCGTGGACGGACAGCTGTTGGACACCGCGTCGCTCGACGCGGAGTACTGGTACCGCAACATGCGGCTGCCGGTGCGCTTCGGCGAGGCGGTCCGGTCGCTGGCCCAAGAGGGTTTCGACGCGTTCGTCGAGGTCAGTGCGCATCCGGTGTTGGTGCCGAGCGTGCAGGACGGCCTGGACGGGCATGGTATCGCCGTCGGCTCGCTGCGCCGGGACGACGGCGGCCTCGACCGGTTCCTGCTCTCCGCCGGCGAACTCTTCGTACGCGGCGTGGACATCGACTGGGCCGGATACTTCGCCGGCACCGGCGCCCGCCGGGTCGACCTGCCGACGTACCCCTTCCAACGCGAGCGTTTCTGGCCGGAGCGCCCGGCCACGACCGGCGACGCCAGGATGCTGGGCCTGGCGCAGACCGACCACCCGCTGATCGGTGCGGCCGTGGAGCTGGCCGGCGGGGATGGCGTACTGCTCACGGGGCGGCTGTCGTTGCGTACGCATCCCTGGCTGGCCGACCACGCCGTGGCCGGTACGGTTCTGGTGCCCGGTACGGCGTTCGTGGAGATGGCGGTCCGCGCCGGAGACGAGGTCGGCTGTGGGCAGCTCGTCGAGCTGACCCTCCAGGCACCGCTGGTCCTTTCCGAGAACGGTGCCGCGCAGCTCCAGGTGGTCGTCGCGAACCCCGACGACGGCGGTTGCCGCGAACTCAGCGTGTACGCACGCCCGGACGGGGCCGAGGCCGACGCCTGGTCGCTCCACGCCTGCGGTGTGTTGTCGTCGGCTCGTGTGGAGGAGCCGGCCGAGTGGCCGGTGGTGTGGCCGCCGCGGGGCGCCGAGGCGGTCGCGGTGGAGGGCTTCTACGACGACCTGGCCGGGTCCGGTTACGACTACGGTCCCGCCTTCCAGGGCGTCCGGGCCGTCTGGCGGCGCGGTGAGGAGCTGTTCGCCGAGGTGGCGCTGCCCGAGTCGGTGAGTGGCGAGGCGCTCCGGTTCGGGCTGCATCCGGCCCTGCTGGACGCGGCTCTGCACCCGATGGCGCGGGAGCTGCTGGTTGCCGAGGAGGGGGACCAGGTCCGGCTGCCGTTCGTGTGGTCCGGGGTGACGTTGCACGCGGCCGGGGCGTCGCAGGTGCGGGTACGGCTGGCCGCGGCCGGCTCGGACGCCGTGTCGGTGACCGTTGCCGACATCGAGGGACGCCCGGTCCTGTCGGCCGCTTCCCTGGGCTCTCGGCAGGTCCCCACCGCACAACTGGGTGGCGCGGCCACGGCTCAGAACACGCTCCATCGGCTCGACTGGACCCCGTTGACGCTTGACGCCGCCGCCCGAACGGTGCCCGCGGGAACGCTGTGGGCGGTGCTCGGCGACGATCGCGACGCCGCCACGGTGGCGGCCGGGCTCGCCGCCGCGGGACTGACCGTCGGCCCGTCGTCCGGCACGCTCGACGGACTGCTCGGGGCGGACCGGTCGGCGGATCCGTCGGCGAACCCGTCGGTGTCGGCACCCGACATCGTCGTCGCCCCGTACATCGACCCCACGGACGACGTACACGGCGCGACGCGCCGCGCCCTGGAACTCGTCCAGAACTGGCTGGCTGACGAACGGTTCGCCGAGGCGCGGTTGTTGGTCCTGACTCGGGACGCGGTACCCGTGCAACCCGGCGAGACCGCTGACGGCCTGGCCGGTGCCGCGGTGTGGGGTCTGCTGCGGACGGCACAGACGGAGAACCCCGGGCGTCTGGTCCTCGTCGACGCGGACGACTTGGAAACCCTGGACCGGCACCTGCCCGCGCTGCTGGCCACCGGCGAGCCCCAGTTCGCCGTACGGGGCGGCCAGGCATACGTGGCCCGGCTCGTACGGGTCACCCAGCGGCAGAGCCTGACAGCTCCAGAGGCCGATGGTGTGCCATGGCGGCTGGACATCACCGAGAAGGGCAGCCTGGACAACCTGGCGCTCGTACCCTGCCCCGAGGCGGCGGCGCCGCTGGCGGCGGGTGAGGTACGGATCGAGGTCCGCGCCGCCGGCCTCAACTTCCGGGATGTGCTGACCGCGCTCGGCATGTATCCGGGCGAGGTGAGTGCCCTGGGGAGCGAGGCAGCCGGCGTCGTCACCGAGGTCGCACCGGACGTGGCGGACTTCGCGGTCGGCGATCGGGTCACGGGGTTCGTGACGGGTGGCTTCGGTCCACTGGCCGTGGCGGACTCCCGGACGCTGGTCCGGGTGCCGAGCGGCTGGTCCTTCGCCCAGGCCGCCACCACACCGATCGTCTTCACAACGGCGTGGTACGGGCTGCGGGACCTGGGTGGTCTGGCGGCCGGTCACAAGGTGCTCATCCACGCCGGTGCGGGTGGTGTGGGCATGGCGGCGGTACGGTTGGCCCGGCTGTGGGGTGCCCAGGTGTACGCCACCGCGAGCCCGGCCAAGCATGGTGTGCTGCGTGACATGGGCCTGGACGCGGACCACATCGCCTCGTCGCGTGATCTGGGGTTCCGTGACCGGTTCCCGGCCGTGGATGTCGTACTGAACTCCCTGGCGGGGGAGTTCGTGGACGCCTCTCTCGACCTGCTCGCTCCCGGCGGCCGGTTCGTGGAGATGGGCAAGACGGACATCCGTGACAGTGAAGCCGTGGCCGTCCGGCCCGATGTCACCTACCGGGCGTTCGACCTGAGCGAGGCCGGTCCGGAGCGGATCGGGGAGATGCTCGCCGAGCTGACGGGTCTGTTCGGGGCGGGTGCGCTGGAGCCCCTTCCGGTCACGGCATGGGATGTGCGGCGGGCGAGTGAGGCGTTCCGGTACATGTCCCAGGCCCGGCACATCGGCAAGATCGCGTTGACTGTTCAGCGGATCTGGCCGTCCGAGGGCTCTGTGTTGATCACGGGTGGTACGGGGACGCTGGGCGGGCTGCTGGCCCGGCACCTGGTCACCGAGCACGGAGTGCGGGACCTGTTGCTGACGTCACGTCGGGGCCTGGACGCGCCGGGTGCGGGGGAACTGGAGGCCGAACTGTCGGCGCTGGGTGCGCGGGTGACGATCGCGGCCTGTGACGCCGCCGACCGGGGGGCGCTGACCGCTCTCCTGAGCCGCCGGCCAGTGGGTGCCGTGGTGCATGCGGCGGGTGTGCTGGACGACGGTGTGATCGGGTCCCTGACGCCGAAGCGGCTGGAGACGGTGCTGCGGGCGAAGGTGGACGCCGCGCTCAACCTGCACGAACTCACCGCGGATCTGGACCTGTCGGCGTTCGTGCTGTTCTCCTCCGCCGCCGGAGTCCTGGGCAGTGCGGGTCAGGCCAACTACGCCGCCGCCAACACCGCCCTCGACGCGCTCGCCGTGCGGCGCGCGGTGTCCGGGCTTCCCGGCGTTTCTCTGGCCTGGGGCTTCTGGGAGCAGACCAGCGGTATGACCGCCCACCTCGCGGACACCGACCGGCGCCGCATGAGCCGCGTGGGCGTGGCCCCGATGTCCTCCACCGAGGGCTTGGCCCTGTTCGACGCCGCGCTCCGGTCAGGCGAGCCGGTGCTGGTCCCGGTGCGGCTGGACACGGCCGCCCTGCGCGACGGCACGCGGGAGACAGCCGCCGTGCTGCGCGGGCTGGTCCGCAACCCGGCACGCCGTACGGCCGCCGCGATGTCCGGCAACGGCACGGCGGGCACCGGCGGCACGGACCAGCGGGCCGCGTTCGTGGAGCGGCTCGCGCCCCTGTCCGAGGCCGACCGGCATACGGCGATCGTGGACCTGATCCGTACGCAGGCGGCAGCGGTCCTGGGACACAGTTCGCCCCAACTGGTCGGAGGCACACGGCCTTTCCAGGACCTCGGCTTCGACTCGCTCACCGCCGTGGAACTCCGTAACCGCCTCAATACGGCTACCGGTTCCCGGCTGCCCGCCACACTCGTCTTCGACTACCCGACCCCGAGGGCGCTGGCCGAGCACCTGATCACCGAGGTCCTCGGGGACAGCGAGGGCGAACAGGCGGAGAACAAGCTCTTCGGGCAACTCGACGAGCTCGGCGCGCTCATGGCCAGGGTGACGCTCGACACCGCTCTGCGGCGCCGCGTCACCGCCCGTCTCCGCGCCCTCCTGTCCCAAGGAGACGGCGGGACGGACGGGTCGACCGATGCCAGTGCCGACCCCGATCGTGATCTCGATTCTGCTTCGGACGACGAACTCTTCGCCATGCTCGACAACCCGTTCGACGAATAGAGCGAAAAAGGGTGCTCGTACCACAACGGGCGAAACAACACGATGTTCGCGATGTTGGAACGTTCGGCATGTTCGAGCGGGTATGCGAATAAGGAGTATCAGAAACAATGGCTGCCGAGGACGAACTCCGTGATTACCTCAAGCGTGCGATAGCCGATGTGCGCCAGGCCCGCCGACGGGTGCGGGAACTGGAGGAAAAGGCGCGGGAGCCGATCGCGATTGTGAGCATGGCGTGCCGCCTTCCCGGCCAGGTCGCGACACCCGAGGATCTCTGGGATGTCGTCGCCGGCGGAAAGGACGTGGTCTCCGCGCTTCCCGACGACCGCGGCTGGGACACCGAGGAGCTCTACGACGCGGATCCGGACCGGGCCGGACATACCTACACCCGCGAAGGCGGCTTCCTCGACGCGGCCGCGTTCGATGCCGACTTCTTCCGGATCTCCCCGCGGGAGGCCCATGCGATGGACCCTCAGCAGCGCCTGCTCCTGGAAACCTCCTGGGAGGTACTGGAACGGGCGGGGATCGACCCGCTTGCCCTGCGCGGCAGCACAACCGGAGTGTTCGCCGGGGTCGCCGGGCAGACCTATTCGCAGGTGCATCGGGACAGTTCCGGAGAGTTCGAGGGCCATCTCCTGTCCGGAACCTCGCCGAGCCTGGCCTCAGGCCGGATCTCCTACACCCACGGGCTGGAGGGGCCGTCGGTCACCGTGGACACTGCGTGCTCGTCGTCGCTGGTCGCCATCCACCTGGCGATGGGTGCGCTCCACGCCGGCGAGTGCGAGTTGGCCATGGCCGGCGGTGCGAGCGTGATGTCGACCCCGGACCTTCTGATCGGGATGGCCCGCCTGCGCGGACTGGCCGCCGATGGCCGGTGCAAGGCCTTTTCCGAAGCCGCGGACGGGATGGGCGCGAGCGAGGGCGCCGGACTGCTGCTGCTGGAGAGGCTGTCAGAGGCTCAGCGCAACGGCCATCCGGTGCTCGCGGTGCTGCGCGGGTCAGCGGTGAACTCCGACGGCGCCAGCAACGGGCTGACCGCGCCGAACGGTCCCTCCCAGACGAGGGTGATCCAGCAGGCGCTGGCAAGCGCCGGGCTTACGCCGTCCGAAGTGGACGTTGTGGAGGCGCACGGGACCGGGACGACGCTCGGTGACCCGATCGAGGCGCAGGCGCTACTGGCTACGTACGGGCAGAACCGCCCACAGGACCAGCCGCTGTGGCTGGGCTCGCTGAAGACGAACATCGGTCACACCCAGGGTGCCGCCGGGGTGGCGGGGATGATCAAGATGGTTCTCGCCCTGCGTCACGGGCTGCTGCCGAAGTCCCTGTACGCCGACGATCCTTCGAGCGTTATCGACTGGTCGTCCGGGTCGGTCCGGTTGCTGGCGAGGGCGAGGGAGTGGCCGGAACTGGACCGGCCGCGGCGGGCGGGGGTGTCGTCGTTCGGAGTGAGCGGGACCAACGCGCACGTGATCCTCGAACAGGCACCCGAGCCCAACCCCGAGCCCGCGGCCGAGCGGACCGCCGCCGTCCCGGTACCCGCGCCGGTACTGCTGTCCGGCCGCGGGGAGGCCGCCCTGCGCGCACAGGCCGACCGTCTCCGGTCGCTGCCGGACGCAGACCCGGACCTCGAGGTCGCCGACATCGCGTTCTCCTCGGTGACGACCCGGGCGTCGCTGGACGACCGCGCGGTCGTCCTGGCCGCCGACGTCGCGTCGCTGCACGACGGACTGCTGTGCCTGGCCGACGCCGGTCCCGCACCCCACGGCATCCGCGGCACCGCCGACAGCAGCGGCAAGACGGTGTTCGTCTTCCCCGGGCAGGGGTCCCAGTGGACGGGGAT
>CBFHCJ010000322.1:0-7569 GCA_965654005.1 uncultured Streptomyces sp.
AGCGGCGGCTGAGTCGATGAGTCCCGCGATCTAACCGCTTCACCGGCACTCGCGCGTCCTGTGCAGTGGCCCGCGACGTGCCGCATGCCCGTGCGCGCGTTGCGGGCGGGGCGTAGCCGGTAACCCCTTCCCGGCAGCGGTCGCCTTCGTGCCCAGCCGCGACGTGCAGATGCCGACCTGCCCCGAGTGGACGCTGTCCGATCTGGTGATACTTGGGGGGGGGGTGCACCGCGGGTGTGTCTCGGGTTCCCCCGGGGGTTGGGGCCGCGTTTGCGCGCGGGGGGCCGTGGTGCGGGGCGCCTGGGCCGTCGCCTGCAACACCGACTCCCTCGCGGACCTGTCGGCCGCCCACGGCGAGGCGATCCGCCTCGTCGAGCCCGGCGGCTTCGCCACCGACCGGTCCGGGCTTGCCCGACCTCGATGCTCGCGGGGCCGCCACCGGAACCGCGGACCGTGCTGCCGGGCTGCGGCTCAGGCGTCGATGATGACGGGGATGATGAGGGGCTTGCGGCGGTGGGCGCGGAACGCCCAGTTCGCCACGGCGCGGGCGAGGAGCTGTTCGAGTTGGCGCGCGTCCCCGACGCCCTCCTCGGCTGCGGTGGCCAGGGTCTTCTCGATGACGGGGATGACCGGCTCGAAGGTGGTCTCGTCGTGGACGAAGCCGCGGGCCAGGAAGTCGGGGGCCTCGGCGAGGGCGCCGGTGTCTGCGTCGACGATCGCCACCACCGTGACCACGCCTTCGGCGGCGAGGGTGAGGCGGTCCTTGAGGGACGCTTCCGTGGCGCCGCCGACTTCCATGCCGTCCACGTAGACGTTGCCGGCGGTCGCAGTCGAAGGGTCCGAGGCCGCGCCGGTCGCCCTCCCGCACTCGCACCGTGCGCGGCCGGACGGAGCGGGGCACCCACAGCGGCTGCGTTGTAGGTGCGGGCCCCGGAGCAGGCGATGAGGTGGGAGTCCATCCGCGCGGCGTAGCCGGCCACCAGGTCCGCGTAGGGCACCCACCGGTTCAGGTAGATCCGACACACCACAGGTCTCCTTCTCCCGGTCCGGAAGAGGAGACCTGTGTAGATGTCGGAGGACCGTCATCGAGACCGGCCGTGCCTTTGCCGTTGGGTGTGTCCGGGCGGACGCCGTGCGGGATCAGCCGTCCTGGAACTCCTTGGCGTACTCGCGGATCGGCCGACGATAGTCCATGATCATGGGGTCGGCACTTGTTTCTGCGAGAAGGTCCAGGAACATGCCGGTGGCTTGTCCGTGTTGTCCTGCCGCATGGTAGGCGATTGCCATGAAAACCCGAATGGCGGTATTTTCCGGGAATTCGTCCATCCCCTCCTGCAGCACGCGGACAGCGTCCTGGAGGCGGCCCATGAGGCGATAGGAACTGCCCAGTCCGAGCAGTGCCTCCTGCCGGTCGGCCGGAGCAAGACCGGGAGTGCGCAAGGCATGCTCGTAGAAGACCGACGCCTCCTCCTCAAGGCCCGCTTTGTCATGGGACCAAGCCGCCTGGAAACAGATCTCGGGATCGTCCGGGAAATCATGCACGATCTCTTTCATCATGGTGCACGAACCGTTGAGGTCTCCCTGGTCCCGCAGTTCGACCGCGCGACCCAGTCTGGATTCTCTGGTCTCCATGGCGGCGATCCTATCCTTTCCTCATTCGCCTACCGCTGCATGGCCGTTGGCCGGGGCTGGTGCGTGTTCGGCACCTGTCTGCTCGGCGTCCGGTTCACTAGCACCGACCTGGTCCACGGGAAGGTCGCGTATCCGGCGGATCGGGGAGAAGAACATCCACAGTCCGGACAGGAAACACCCGGCCACGCTGATCAGCACGCCACCGCGCAGCCCCGCGACGGTCCCCAGCAGTCCGCCCAGCACCGAGCCGGCCGGCAGCGTGCACCAAGAAAGCCAGCGCTGTGACGCGGTGATCCGGTTCAGGAGGTGCGGAGGAGAGACGGCCTGACGGTAGCTCACGGCGCCGATCGCGTAGATCACGATGGACGCCACGTTGCCGGCGGTGCCCATACCCACCAGCAGGAAGCCCCAGCCGGGCTGCGCCAGCGGCACCAGGAGAGGCAGCCAGCCGAGTGCGAGCAGCGGAAGCCAGACGGCGCGGGCCGACCCGATCCGCCGACCGAGCGGCGCCGCGGCCATCCCGCCGAGGACGCCTCCCGTACTGCCCAGGGTCGACGCGATGCCGATCATCGTGGCATTGGCATGCAGGTCGCGGTAGAGGAAGACCACTTCCAGGGCGTTGTAGGCGGCTCCGAACAGGTTTGCCGTGACCGCGAAGGCCGCCATGCTCCGCAGTACCGGGTTGCCGGCGATGTACGACAGTCCCTGCCGGATCTCACGGTAGAGGCCAGAGATCCGGAAGGTGGAGGCCTTGTCCGGAGTCTCGTCCTCAGTCTTGATCGCCGCGATCGCGACGGCGCTGACCGCATAGGTCACGACATCCATGACGATCGCGCCGGCACTGCCCAGCAGGGAGACCAAGGTTCCGGCGATGCCCGGACCGACCGATTCGGCGAGCGACTCGGTCGTGGCCAGTTTCCCGTTGCCGTCGGTCAGTTGCTGACGCTCGATCAGAGAGGGGAGGTAACTCTGGTATGCCACGTCGAAGAAGACGGTCAGCAGACCGATCCCCAGCGCCACGGCGAGCAGTTGCCCGAGTGCGGGACGGCCGAAGAGCAGGGCGATCGGCAGGGTCACCAGGACCACTGCTCGGGCGCAGTCGCACCACATCATCAGCCGGCGCCTGGCGAACCTGTCGACGATCGCGCCCGCGGGCAGCCCGATCAGCATGAAGGGAACAGCGCTCGCCGCGGCGAGCAGACCCATGTCGAACGTCGAGATGTGCAGGGTCGACGCCGCGAACAGCGGGATCACGATCCCGGAGACCGTGGAGCCGACCACACTGACCGTCTGCCCTCCCCACAACAGGAGGAAGTCCCGGTTTCTCCACAGACCCAACTGCCCAGCGTTACGCGTCACGGGTTCCTCTGGTGCCTTCCTGTGCTTTTCGGGCGTGCTTCGGTGGGAACGGTGCGGGCTACGCGTCCGCCTTCACTTTCTTCCTGAGCGCCACCCGGATCTCGCGTCCCTGTGCGTCCTTGGTCACGAGGACGGCCGGTGTGGCGTGCGTGACGGGAAGTTGGCGCAGCTTCTTCTGTTCGGCGACACGGGCTTCGTAGTACTCGTTGCCGGCCGGCACGGTGTTCGGCCGCAGTTCCGGGATCGGGCGCTTGGAGAGCGGCCAGTCGATCACGTCGTTACCGGGCCGGTACTCGGCGCCGGATGCGGGCAGCAGGGTCCGGGGCCGGTTGATGGTGTAGACCCGCTCGATGTGTTCGAAGGCATGGCCGACGCCCGGGGGGAGCAGAAGATAGCGCTCGGGGTCGGGGACGAAGGTGAACTGCGTGTCGGCACCGTAGGTCGGGGAATCCACACGGGTGTCGATCAGCCTGATCGTGACCTTCTGACTCTTCGGGCCGACGAAGGTGAGCCGGTCCTCCTGGCCGAGATGGATGCCGTACGCGTCGTGTGTGTAGCCGGTTTCGCCGTGGTCGATGAAGTAGAGCGGATGCCGGTCGAGCAGCGCGGAGAATCCGGATTCAGGCCCGCTGGGGATCACCGGGTGGCGCACCCAGCCGACGCCGTGCACCTCGGGGAACGGCTCCCAGTCCGGCTTCTCGTTCTTCGGCAGTGGACGCCGCAACTCGACGCGGCTGACCGTTCCGTCAGCGAACCGGACGTCCCGGGTCATCGGGTACTCGTACGACATCTTCGGTATGGCGGATCGCTGCTGTGCGGCGACCGTGTCGTACCAGAGTTCACTGGCGGGATGGGCGTTGGGCCGGTAGAAGGGAAGGTCCTTGTCGGCCACGTCCAGCGGCAGGTTGATGATGTCCGCGTCGGGCTGCCAGTCGAGGTTGCCGTGTATCCACTCGGCGGGGTCGGGCAGGAAGAGCTCGTAGGTGTTGATGGTGTCGACGAACTCCAGGCCGTCGAAGGTGTGCGCGACACCGGGCGGTATGTACAGGGCGCGGGCCGAGGTGGGGGACCACACGTGCTTCTCGCGGACTCCGGCCGTGGGGGAACCCTCGCGGCAGTCGATGAAGTGACCGGTGATCGTTCCCGTACTGGGGCCGAGGAAGGTGAGGACATCGGCCTGGCCGAGGTGAATCCCGTAATGCCCGTAACTGAACATGGACTCGCCGTGGAAGACCAGGGTGGCCGGGCGCAGCGTCGGGAAGGGAACGACGTAGGAGTCGTTTCCGTTCTCGATCCGCCAGTTCTCTTTCCAGCGTAGACCTTGGATCGAAAATGACTCGCTCATACGGTTCGCTTCTCCCCTCGACGAGATGATGTGTGCAAACAGCCGAATAGGCCCTCTGCCGGGGGGCTCCGGACCGTATCGGCCCGGGGCCCCGAGCTGATGTTCGGTCCGCCGGTTAGGCGAGGACCTCCACCTCGTAGCCGGCGGCCTCGGCGGCGGCACGCAGGTCTTCGATCGAGGTGGTGGGCAGCTCCTCGAAGAGGTCCATGGTGACCGCCTGCTTGATACCGGCGAGAGAGGCCGCGAGGCGCTTGGCCTGCTCCGCGTCCTGGAACTTCGAGAACGCCAGCTGGGTCATCAGCTTCTGGACTGTCTCGTCACCGGACTCCGACGCCTCGCGCAGCTTCGTCAGGGTCTCGTCGGCCACGCCGCTGAAGTCGGCGTCGAACTCGGCCCCGTTCGCGTAGAGACCCGCCATGATCTGCTGAGCCGAGGTGATGCCGACCTTTTCGTTTTCACTCATGGGAACACCTTTCGACGTCTAGCACTTTCGCGGAATCCATTCATGCTTTAAGGATGCCGCGCCATTGCTGCAACCCTACTCAAGACTTTCGAAGTGGCGGGCATTTCCATGGAAAATTTGTGGGTGACATGGATCACGTCGATAATTGCGAACCTGGGGTTTTCCTTTGCTTTTTTACCCGTCCCGTACGGAGGTAAAGATTCCATTCATGAAAAGAGGAATGGCTGATTTCTGTCGCGTGAAAGGCGTCGAGTTGTCGATGGGTCCCTTGGGCTGCGGACGGGGTCCTTCCCCATGAAGCGAAGGTCTTGCGCAGGAGGGGCAGGCCTGCGCACTGTGGTCCGCGGCGAGGGGAGCGCGGCGCGGCTGGGTCGTCGCGGCAGGCACTCCGTACACAGTTACCGCAGGGCGACTGCTGCACCGTCAAGGGGCCCCGTGCGCCGCTTCGTTCCGCCCGTCGCCGCCATCCTGCTGACAGCTGCCTGCGGGAGCGGGACCGCCACGCATTCCGCCTCAGCATCGCGGCCTCGTCCAGGCCGCTCGGCCTGGACCCACGGTTCGGCGGCCGGCCGACCCACAGGCTGAGCACTCGCCCGCGTACGACTCCTTCCTCCGGCCGGATTCGTCCGCATCGGCCGAAAGCTGAGGATCCGCTCTCGTGATGGTGTCCCGCGCTCTCACCACGCTGGACGCGATGACCGCCGCCGCCCTCGCGCTCACCGCCACGGGCCCGCCGCCCACGCCGGTGGCCGGAGCACTTTCGTCGGTGCTCCCTCGGGTCGGTGGGGTGCCTGCGGCCGGCTCGGGGCGTCCGGCAGCCGTCGCCGAGCGGCCGCTGTCCAAGATCAGGGGGGAACTGCACTGCGGCACTTCACCCGGCGCCCTGGCAACGCGCTTCACAGGCGGAAGCTTCCAAAGATTGAGCTGTGTCGCCGAGGAGCTTGCCGTGCGGCTGCTGCTGACCGAGGCACATGTAACCCTCGAGACCTTCGGGCTGCTGCACGAGGGCGTGTCGGCGGCTCTGGAGGCGTTCGCCGACAACGTCTACGAGGACATGGACCACGAGTGGCTCTACGACGATTCCATGGACGGAATCGACGAAGGCCCCGTCGGGCATCCGTACGCTGCAGACGAACCAGAAGCGGCGACGCCGTGAGCCGCGGATGAGCGAACCTGCGGCCGTGAGGCGCCGGGCCTGAGCCCCGCCGCGCGGCGGATGCCGGGCCTCACATCGCCATCGCGCCTCGGATCGCAGTAACGAAGTCAGTCATACGGATCGTGGTCGAGCGCCTCTTGGACGATGCGCAACATCAGGCTCGGGCGTGAACACCGCCAACGCCATGGCGGACGACGTCTATAGGTGAGGGAGCAGATCCGCTTCCGACATCGACTGGAATGGATGGCGCGCCGAGATCCCATCACACGCCTTCTCATGCGACTGGCGCGCCGTCAGAAAAGTCAGCAACGGGTCAGTGTGAGTCCTCAAACACCCGGCGACAGCTGACCGAACATGAGAAACGATGTAGCCTCCGGAGAACGCCCTTGACCTGCAAAAAGTGGGCAGGGAGCAGACAAATCGGGAGTTCCTCCGTGTTTCGTACCATGTTCAAGTCCAAGATCCATCGCGCCACCGTCACCCAGGCCGACCTGCACTACGTCGGTTCCGTGACCATCGACGCCGATCTGCTCGACGCCGCCGACCTGCTGCCCGGCGAGCTCGTCCACATCGTCGACATCACCAATGGTGCCCGTCTGGAGACGTACGTCATCGAGGGCGAACGCGGCTCCGGTGTCATTGGGATCAACGGGGCCGCGGCCCATCTCGTCCACCCCGGCGACCTGGTGATCATCATCAGCTACGCTCAGGTCTCCGACGCCGAGGCACGGACCCTGCGGCCGCAGGTCGTGCATGTGGACGGCGACAACCGCATCGTGGCACTGGGCGCCGACCCGTCCGCACCGGTCCCTGGCTCGGACCAGGAGCGCAGCCCGCAGGCCGTCGCGGTCTGACCAAAGGAACAGCAGCGTGCCGTGAGTGACATCGCTACGCGCGGCAGGGTCGCCCTGCTGCCCGGCGGGGCCCTCCGTACGGGCGCGGTCCAGCACGACGTCCGGGAACTCCCCTGCAAGGCCGCTGCGGCGGGAGCCCACGCTGTGCTCTGCGCCTGCTCGACGGTCGGCGCGCTCGCCGAGCGTTCGGGCGCAGAGGTGCCCGTGCTGCGCGTGGACCGGCCGATGGCCCCCGCCGCGGTGGCCGCAGGTCCCCGTTTCGTCGTGATCGCCGCCCTGAAAGCACCCTGGGGAGCCGACGCTCGCCCTGATCCGGGACGGGGCCGCGGGGCGTCCGGTGGAGGTGCGCGCTTTGCTCGTCGAGGGGGCGTGGGGGCGTTTCGAGGCGGGTGACAGCGATGGCTGCCTCCGGGCGGTGGCCGGCGCCGCCGACACGGTCACCGGCGCCGATACGCGATCGTTCTCGCCCAGGCCGCCCTGGCCCCGGCTTGCTGTCTGACCACAACCGCCGACCGGGTCCTGTCGAGCCGCGCTCCGGGACTCGCGGCGGAGGCGGCTCGCCGTCGGCCGTGACCCGCCGGGTCCCCAACCGTCCCGCGAGGGGGTGAGTGCCCACAGGGCCGCCGGGTACCCGAGGGACAAGTCCATGGCCGACGCACCGACTGGCTGGAGGGCACGATGACGCACCCGTTCCCCGATCCCGCACGGCCGGGACCGCCCCCGGGACCGGGACCGACACCGGGACCGGAGCCGACTCCCG
>CBFHCJ010000323.1:0-7549 GCA_965654005.1 uncultured Streptomyces sp.
ACACCCGCGGGGGCCCTGCCGCGCCCCACCCCCCCCCGCCGCGCGGCGTTGCGCCCCGGGACGCCGCCTTCCGTTCCGCCGCGCACCGCCACTGGGACGTGTTTTCCGGAACCTGGCTCGAAGCAGTGGACGGGGTGCACCGCTGCTCCTGCGGTCAGCCCATGTGCCCCCTGCCCGGCGCACACCCGGCGCGCGACGACTGGGCGACCCAGGCGACCGGCAGCGCGACCGTGGCACGCCGTCTGTGGTCCAAGCAGCCGACCGCGTCGATCCTGCTGCCCACCGGGCGCACGTTCGACGCGATCGATGTGCCGGAGACCGCCGGTTTCCTCGCTCTCGCGCGTATGGAACGCATGGAGCTGACGCTCGGGCCGGTGACGCTGACGCCGGACCGGCGCATGCGGTTCTTCGTGCTCCCGGGCGCGGCGGCGAAGGTCCCCGACCTGGTGCGGAACCTGGGGTGGTCCCCGTCGTCGCTCGATCTGGTCTCCTTGGGCGACGGGGCGTATGTGGCCGCGCCGCCTACGCGGTACGGGTCGCGGGGCGCCGTGCAGTGGGCCCGCCGTCCTACGCCTGCGAATCGGTGGCTGCCGGACACGGAGGAGTTGATCTCGCCCCTGGCTTACGCCTGCGGCAGGGATCGATAACCGTTCGCCAACGGTCCTGCCTGAAGTTCCTGTTCGCTCGGCGGCTGCGGGTTGTCGGTGGCTTGTCGCGCCCAGGCGGGGAGCCGCCGCCCACGCGGCGGAGCCGCATGTGGATGCAGCCCCGCGTCCCTCACGGGGCGCTCCTCGCACCGTAGTGTTGTCATATGACCGAAGGTGCAGAGACCGGTACGGCCGCCGTACGGGTCACCAGCCCGGTGCGGTCCAGCAGCGTCTCGTGGGGCAGGAGGCTCGCCGGTAGCGGGCGGGGGTCAGCTTTGCTTCTCCCCGAGGGCTGCGCGCAGCCAGTCCAGAGAACCGGTCGCCAGGACCGCGTCGGCGAGTTCGTTGGCCGACTTCGTGGTGAGCCGGCCGCGGCTGTTGTCGATCCACCGCTGGGCGTTCTCGTAGCCCTGGGCCTTGTACTCGACGCCCTGGATCATGCACTCCAACTTGTCGGCGTCCCGGGCGCAGATGGCTTCCCGGGACTCCTTCGCCTCGTACTCCGCGACGAGCTCGCGCACTGCGGAGGCCAGAACCTCGGGCATGCCCGCGACCTGGTCGTCGGTGACCGCGCGCGGGTCCGCCTGCGAGGCGTACTTCTTGCCCAGGTGGTTCACGTCCCCAGTACGGGTCTCCTGCGAGTCGTGCCACACCGCTAGGAACGCTGCTCGCGCGGGGTCGGCGCCTTCGAGCTTCGCGATGATCGTCGCGAGGAGAGCGGTGCGCCAGGAGTGCTCCGCCACCGACTCGGGGTCGCGTACTCCGGCCATCCACCAGCCGGTGCGCTTGGTCTGCTTCAGCGTCCCCGCCTCGTACAGGAAACGCGCTACCGCGGACAGGTCTTCAGCCACCGTCGGACTCCTCTCACGCCTCGGCGAGGCGGATCGCATACCGGATGCTCTCCAGCTCCCGGCGCCCGCGCGCCGACAGCTCCCGGCTATCCAACATCACGGGCAGCCTGTCGCGCAGGGCACGGTCTGCTGCGCCGGATCGCAGCAGGTTGGGCCGAACCTGGAGCAGGGACCACACGGAGTGGATGTTGA
The DNA here is from genome assembly GCA_965654005.1 of uncultured Streptomyces sp. Classification (GTDB taxonomy): domain Bacteria; phylum Actinomycetota; class Actinomycetes; order Streptomycetales; family Streptomycetaceae; genus Streptomyces. The sequence goes on from CBFHCJ010000323.1 coordinate 1,691, forward strand.
GGTCGACATAGCCGTGATGCGGCGCGAGACCGTGAGCGAGGTGGGCGATGAGCCTGTCACCCGGCCACGCCCCAGGGGTGCGAGCGGCGATGAAGTCGTCACTCAACTCCAGGTGGGTGGTCTCGCCGACCCAGTACGCCCAGTAGTTCAGGTTCGCAGCCTCGCCTTCGTCATCGTCGATCAGGGCTGTGTCGATGAAGTGGCTCATCCGGTCTCGGTCTCCTTGCCGGGCCGATACGGCGGCAACGGACCTGGAGTTGAGCCAGCGTGTGAGCCGGTCACCGGGGCGTTCGGTGGCCTGCTGCTGGGCGAGCCACTCCGACGTGTCGGCCTGGTCGTCGTACCCGGAGAGATAGAGGGCCTGGCGGCGGAGCAGGAACTGTTCCTCGCCCCGGGCCTGCTCCGCGGTGCGCCGCATCTGTGTGAAGAACCGTGCCCGGTCGGAAACCGACAGCTCAGGCCCGGCCGGCGCGGGTCCTCGGCGCTTCCGTGGCGGCTCCGGCAGATCGCGAACGGGCTGGGGGGGGTACGTGGTTGAGGGGCCACGCGAGGACCTCGACGAGGTCGCGCTGCATCACCCAGGCCCCGAGCGGACTCTCGTCGACTTCGGCCTCGTCGTCGAGGGCACCGGCGAGGAGGACGTCCGCCTCCAGGGCCCGGTCGAGGGCTTGCAGGAGCGCGGGGGCGGTGCCCATCTGCATCAGCCGGTGACGGTGCACGAGCATCTGCCCGACCGGTACGGCTGTCAGGGGGCGGCGGCCGGACTCCCACCCCGCGATCGTGTCTGCGGAGACCCGCAGCTGCTCGGCTGCTTCCTCCTGGGTGCGTCCCTGCTGCTCTCGGACGACCCGGAAGACATGGCCGGAGATGACTCCCACGCGTGGGCGGCCGACTGATCCCTGACCACTGGTCAGGGCCTGTCGCGAACTCGACGGCATGAACAGCCCCATTCCCCTGTGTTCGCAGCAAACCACTTGTACTCGCGGTCACTTCAAGCAGTGATCACGGATCTCTACCGTCGTATGCATCACCAGAACGAGCCTAGTAGGGCGGCTGTCACGGTGGGCTTCGTTGCCGATGCTCCCGAGTCAACCTCCGTAGGCGACAAGGCCGAAAGGCTGCCGCTGGTCACCCCGGCCACGGGGTCGGCCCGAGCACGGCAGGCGTGCGTCATTCGCACACAGCCCTGACGGTCGGTGGTTGGGCTACACGGAACGCGAACACTGCCGAGGGACGCGACGATGACCATGACGGCTGCAACGGTGGGACCACAGCGCTACCAGGAGCGGTATGCGGCGAGGCTGGAGGCCGCCGCTCAGGCGCGTCGGGACATGACGCTGGTGCTGGAGACCTGGGGTCTGCCTCAGCTGGTGGACGTAGCCAAGCAGGTCATCACGGAGCTGGTGGCCAACGCGGTGGAGCACACCGACGCCGCCACGGTCGGCGCCTCGATCACCCGCACCGGCAAGGAGTCCGCGCGGATCGTCGTGACGGACACGTCCCGCACCAGACCCACCCCTAGCGTGCCGTCCCCGGACGATGAGCACGGCCGCGGGCTGCTCCTCGTCGAAGCTCTGGCCCACGACTGGGGCAGCGAGCCGGTGCACGGTGGGAAGCGCGTCTGGGCCGATCTACGCGCGGACGGCACGTGGTGACCGCCCTTCCCACGGCCGCCCTGCCGCGCGTCGAACGGCTCACTCCTCGGCAGCAGATGGCCATCGACTGTGCGCGCGCTGCACCCGCCGGTTGGGGATGGCCGGCCAGGTGTGGAGCGAAGTGCGTGGCCGAGGCATGCTGTTCCGGCTCTGGATCTGCGCGCCCGAATGCCCGCCGTCCGTTGTCGGCGGCGCTGCGTGAACCGCCGCCTGGCGACGGAGCCCGGGTGCCCGGTGCCGGGCGTTGCACGACCCGCTCTGCCTTGGTATGACCGGTTTCCCACCGGGGTGGAGCGGCCTTGCGAGACCCTCGCCCGTGCCCTCGCGTACGAGCGAGACAGAGAACAGTCCGAGCACCAGCAACCACAAGGAGGCACGCATGCCCACGGCAACGCTCGTCCCGTTCGGCGCCCGCGCCGAACGCACCCCGTACACCGTGACCCTGGAGGCGGGATCGTTCGCGTACGACCCGGCCCGGCAGGTCAACGTCCTGACCAACGGCTCCGGCGCTCTGTGGAGCCGATCCACCTCGCTGGCCGGGAGCTGCACGAACACCAACTGGGACAGCAAGAACGACGACACGTCCGACCCGTACCTGATGCGGTGACACAGCACCTGTCCGGCGGCCCGGTGCTGGTCGTCACCAAGGAGCTGGACCCCGCGGCGGACCTGGTGGTCGACGAACTGACGATCCGGCGTGTGCCGGTGATGCGGTTCGACATGGGGGACTTCCCCCTGTCCATGTCCCTGTCCGTCGAGCACGCCGCAGCCCCCTGGGCGGGGGGCCTGGCTGACGAGTACCGCTCCGTGCGGCTGGAGGAGGTGAGGGCCGTCTACTACAGGCGGCCCCGCCTTCCCGCCGTCTCCGAGGGGCTGCAGGAGCCCCACCGCACGTGGGCCAACGAGCAGGCGCTGGCCGGCCTGCTCGGCACGCTGTACGCGCTGCCGGTGACGTGGGTCAACCGGCCGGACGCGGATGGCATCGCATCCCACAAGCCTGGTCAGCTCCCCGTCGCGGCGGCGCACGGGCTCCGCACGCCTCGCTCGCTGATCACCACGGACCAGGAAGCGGCCCGGAAGTTCTGCCACGAGGTGGACGGTCCGGTGATCTGCAAGCCGCTCATGGGCGGCCCGCTGGAGTACCCGGACGGCCACCGCACCGGGGTGCCGACCCATCTGGTGGACCCCGACACCATCGACGACTCCGTGTCCCTGACGGCCCACCTCTTCCAGGAATGGGTACCCAAGAGCCATGAGGTGCGGCTGACCGTCGTGGGCAAGGAGATGTTCGCGGCCGAGATCCACGCGGGCAGCGACACGGCCCGGGTGGACTGGCGCAGCGACTACGACGTCCTCACCTACGACGTGTGCAAAGTCCCGGACGACGTACGGACGGGCGTGCTGGGCTGGCTGCAGCACTTCCGTCTCGACTTCGGCGCGTTCGACTTCGCCGTCACCCCCGCCGGGGACTGGGTGATGTTCGAGTGCAACCCGTCCGGAGAGTGGTCCTGGATCCAGAACAAGACGGGCCTGCCCATCGCCGCGCACATCGCTGATCTACTCGCCGAGGGACGACCATGACGACACACACCGAAGAACGCGCCACCCGGTTGCGCACCGCGTTGGCCGACGTCCTGGAGGCCAACGGCCAACTGTCCGACCCGACATGGCGGAAGGTGTTCGAGGCCGTTCCCCGCCATCCGTTCGTGCCGGAGTTCTGGACCCTGGTCGGCGGCGAGCAGCGGCACGTGACCTCCGCCGATCCGGACTGGCTGGACCTGGTGTACTCGGATGACGCGCTGGCCACGCAGCTCACCGACGGCGTGGCCACATCGTCATCAACGGCGCCCGGCCTCATGCTCGTCATGCTCCAGGCCCTCGACGTCACCGATGGTCACCGCGTGCTGGAGATCGCGACCGGCACCGGCTACAACGCGGCGCTCCTGTCCGAACGGCTTGGCAGCCACCAGGTGGTTACCGCCGAGGTCGACCCGGTGCTGGCGCGGCTGGCGGGATCGCGGCTGCGGCGCTGCGGATACACCCCGCTGGTGCAGGCCGGGGACGGCCGTGACGGCTACCCGGCCAGGGCCCCGTACGACCGGCTGATCGCCACCTGTGGTTTCACCACGATCCCGGCGGCCTGGCTGGATCAGGTGCGGTCCGCCGGCCTCATCGTGTGCCCTGTCGGCTGGGGGACCGCGCGCCTGGTTGTCGCCGACGACGGCCGCGCCGAGGGCCGGTTCCTGCCCGGCGGTTCGTACTTCATGACCGTACGCGACGCCGGTGCCACCGGCGCCCCGGCACACCCAGGCAGGCCGAGTGCGACGAGCGGCCGACTCACCGGCCTGGACCTGGCCGAGGTCGCCGGAGACGACGCGTTCCGCTTCGTGCTCTCGCTGGTCACGCCGGACACGGCTTTCGCTTCGGAGCGCGATGGCGACGGCCGGGTGACGGCCCTGGAGTTGTGGGGTGCCGACGGCGCGTGGGCGCGCGCCGAGGACGGCGCCGTACGACAGGCCGGGCCGCGGCTGCTGTGGGACGCGGTAGAGGCGGCACACGATCTGTACGTCGAGAACGACCGGCCGGGCCGGGAGCGCTTCGGAGTGACCGTGACTGCCGAGGGGCAACGTATCTGGCTCGACGTCCCCAGCCATCCAGCAGTACTGGTTGCACCTGCCGTGGCCTAGGACGGCGGCAGGTCCTCGGAGAGCCCGAACTGCCGTACAACGGCCACGGGAGCGGTCGCTGACTTGGCCGCCGGAGACCGTCGCCGTACCCTGTCGGAACTGCACCACCGCAGCCGTCAACTGGGACCCCCGCGAAGTACGGAGCTGGACGTGGGCTGGACGTGGGCTGGACGGGGCCCGCCCGCGCCAGATCCTGTCGTCGGTGAACCAGGAGAGGCGGGAATCCGGGGTGCAACGATTTCGTCCCATCTTCCGGGAAGCAGATGTGGGCTGCGTCACGTTCGAGTTGAATGAGGATGAGTGAGCGGACGAACGCGCCTGCGAGCGGACGCAGCAGCCTGCAGGGGGTTCAGGTGAGTGCTTCCCGGCGTAGTGGGACCACGGACGAACTGGGGCCGGGTGAGCCCGAGCGGGACGGTTCGGATCTCCTCGCGGCCCTTCTGGACGGGATGGACGCCGCTTTGTGCGCCTTCGACGCCCACGGCGTCGTGACCCACTGGAACCGGGAGGCCGAGCGGATCCTCGGCTGGTCCGCGGCCGAGGCCGTGGGGCGGCGCGGGTTCGCCGGGTGGGCCGTGCGGACCGCCGACGCGGCGGAGGTCGAGGCGGGGTTGATGTCCGTGATGGAGGCCCCCGGGCGACAGGTGCACGAGTTCGCGCTGCTCACCAAGGAGGGCGGGCGGGTGCTCGTACGGACCCAGTCGGCGGCGGTGCGGGGGCCCGACGGAAAGCCCGCCGGGGTCTACTGCGCGTTCAGCGAGGTGCACGCGCAGATCGATCTGGAGCGGTCCATCGCGCTGAGCGAGGCCCTGTTCGACGACGCGAGCTGGGGTGTCGTGCTCGTCGACGCGGATCTGCGGCCCGCCGTCGTCAACGCCCACGCGGCCCGGGCGCTCGGCATCGGACGTACGGCCGTGCTCGGGCGGCCCCTCGGGGACCTGCTGGCCCGGGGTGTCGAGGAGTTGGAGAGCGCGCTGACCCATGTGCTCGCCGAGGGCGCCCCGCCCGCTCCCGCCGAGATGTGGGTGAGCGTGCGGACGGCCGAGGGCGAGAAGCGCAGGTGCTGGCGCAGTGGCTTTCTGCGGCTGTCCTCGCCACTCGCGGAAGAACCGGTTCCGCTGGGTGTCGGATGGCTGTTCCAGGACGTCACCGAGGCCAAGCAGACCGAGCAGGAGGCGGCGCTGCTGCGCTTCCGCTCCAACCAACTGCACCGCGCCGCGCGGGCGGCCGCCGAGTGCGAGGACCCGGGAGAGGCGGCCACGGTCCATCTGGACTTCGCGCTCGCCGGATTCGCCGATCATGCGTTCATCGACCGCGTGGCGGGCGGTCCGGTGGCGGACACGGAGGCGCCGGTACGACTGGTACGGGCCGTCGAGACACCGTCCGGCTCGCCCGGCCCGAGCGTGCTCGCCGGGAAGGCGGGCCTGCCCGTGCGGTACGGCGAGGGGCATCCGGCCCTGCAGTGCGTCCGGCGCGCCGGGGCCCCTGAGACGAGAGCCGCCGCCGACCCCCACACC
>CBFHCJ010000324.1:0-7536 GCA_965654005.1 uncultured Streptomyces sp.
CGACGCGAACTGGCAGCTGTTCGCGGTGACCGACCCGACCCCGATGGCGGATCCGCCGGCGGTCGTGGACCGGGCGGACCAGGGCGAACTGACGATCGAGGTGAAGAAGGCGGGCCGGGTGCTCATCCGTATCCCGTACTCGCCGTGGCTGGGCCTGGTCGACGCCAAGGGCAAGAGCGTCAAGCCGCCGCAGGAGACGGAGCAGTCGAAGCACCGGGCTGACGGCACGCCGAAGACGTACGAGAACGTCAACGGCTGTCTGATGGAGACGGCGGAGGACGCGTCGGGCGACAAGTGGACGGAGTTGCTGGCCCCCAAGCCGGGGACGTACCACCTGGCGGCGCCGTACCAGTTGCCGCGGGGCACCCCGTGTCCGGAGGAGCTGCGGTAGGGGAGGCTGGGAGGGGGTTCCCGCCGCGGAGGGAGGGGACTGCGTCCCCTGGAGCCCCGGAGGGGACTGTTGCCATCCTCCGTCACCGGACGCCTTGCGCCCGGTGACGTGGACGCTCCGCCTTGTACCGACGGCAAGGTCGACCACATACGCAGGCCCGCGGCCGACCTCGTACTCCGGCCGTCGGACGATCGCGCGCACGGCTGCCGTCATACCGTCAGGCGACCGCGCGCACGGCTGCCGTCAAACCGTCAGGCGACCGCCTTCTCCACCGACGCCAGAAGCTCCGCCGACTCCGGCTCCGTCTGCGGCGAGAAGCGCGCGGCGATCTGTCCGTCCTTGCCGATCAGGAACTTCTCGAAGTTCCAGCGGATGTCCCCGCTGTGCCCCTCGCCGTCCGCGAACCCGACGAGGCGGTCGTACAGCGCGTGCCGGCCCTCGCCGTTCACCTCGATCTTCTCGGTCAACGGGAACGTCACGCCGTACGTCGCCGAGCAGAACTCCGCGATCTCCTCGGCGCTGCCCGGCTCCTGCCCGCGGAACTGGTTGCAGGGCACCCCGAGCACGGTGAAGCCCAGCGGCGCGTATCGCTCCTGCAGCCGCTCCAGGCCCGCGTACTGCGGAGTCAGCCCGCACTTGGAGGCCACGTTCACCACGAGGACCGCCTTGCCCGCGTACTGGGACAGGTCCGCGGGACCGCCCTGCAGGGCGCCGATCTCGACGTCGAGTACGAAGGACCCGGCGATGTCGTCTGTGTTGCCTGTAGTCGTCATGAAGCGGATGCTAACTCCGGTTCGTGACCCTTCGTGTCGTGCCCGTCAGCCCCGCTGCTGAGCTGTGACGAGCACCTCACCGGCGGCCGTACGGGAGTACAGCACCGACCGCCCCGCCCGCCGCCGCTCCACCAGCCCCGCGTCCAGCAGCACCTTCAGATGGCGCCCGACCGAGCCGAGCCCCTGCCCGGTCACGGCGACCAACTGGCTCGTGCTCATGGGGGAGTCGAGGAGTACGAGGACCTCGGCCCGGGTCGGCCCGAGCAGCGCGCCGAGGCTCTCGGGCACCGCCGTACGCGGCCGGTGGGCCAGCACACCCGCGCACGGGTAGATGACGGCGTACCGGTCGGGCTCCTCCCAGGACACCCAGCCGGTCTGCGGGGTGACGGGCACGAAGACCAACTCGGCGCCGGAGATCTCGCGCGGCGGGTACTCGTGGAGGTTGATCTGGAGCCGGTTGCCGCCGAGCCAGCGCGTCCGGCCCGGCCGCAGGGTGTCCACCGCGGCGGCCCAGCCGTCCCGGCCGAGCCGCGCGGTCCGGGCGACCACATCCGCCTCCAGGATGCGTCGCCGCCGGTCCCAGTACGGCCGTACGGTCTCCGTCCAGACGTAGGTCAGCAGTTCGGCGGCGCGTCGGGGCAGGTCGTCGCGGTCCAGGGGGCCGGGGAGCGGGCCGCGCAGGGAGACGCGCTGCTGTGGTCGGCCCCGCCGCGCCGGACGACGTACCTCCTGCTCTGGATCCCCAACGGGCTCGTCGTCGGCTGCGAGTCGTTGTACGTCTCCTACGCGCCCGATCGAGCGGGCGCGCTGTTCGCGAGCGCGGCGTTCGGGATGCTCGTCGGGGACGTGACGACGGGCCGCTTCCTGCCGCCCGCCCTGCGCCGCCGCCTCGGTATCCCGTTCCTGCTGCTCCTGGCGGCTCCGTACCTGCTGTTCGCCCTGCACCCCGCCGTACCCGTGGCGGCGGCCTGCGCGGCCCTGGCCTCGGTCGGTTTCAGCGCGAGCCTCATCCAGCAGGAACGCCTGATGTCCCTGACCCCGCGCGAACTGACCGGCCACGCCCTGGGGCTGCACTCGGCCGGCATGCTCACGATGCAGGGCGTGAGCGCGGCGTTGGCGGGCTCGGTGGCCCAACTGACCACTCCGGGGGCGGCGATGACGGTGATGGCGGCCGGGTCGGTCGCGGTGACCCTGTCGCTGGCGGCGGCGGGCAGCCGTCAACACCGCGCCCCCGACGACAGCATCGAGGCCACGCAACAGCCGAGTTCGTCTCGCGAGGGTGTGATCAGCGGGCAGGATTGAGGCGTAGGCGCCAACTCCGCCCGCCTCCGCGCGGAACTCGACGCGAGGGTGGCGCGGGTCCTGCGGGGGGTCCGTTCCTGACACCGGACGGGGGTGGGGGGGGGGGCCCCCGCGGCCCGGGCGCCCCCCGGGGGGGGGGGGGGGGGCCCGGGGGGGGGCGCCCGACCCCCCCCCGCCGGGCGGGCCCCCCCCCCCCCCCGGCGCCGGGCCCCACGCCGTGTCGAGGTGTGTCACGCGCCGGTGCCGTGCGCTTCTTCTCCCTGCGCGGGCACACCGGCGGAAAGCCGCGGATCCACGAGCTGCGAGAACTGCGTACCCTGCGGCAGCTGTGCGCTCTGCGGCAGCTGTGCGCTCTGCGGTGCCTGCGCGCCCTGCGGTGCCTGCGTACCTTGCGGTGCCTGCGCGCTCTGTGGTGCTTGCGTACCCTGCCCGTTGCCCGCGTCCTGCCCGTTGCCCACGTCCTGCTTGGGCCCGTCTTCGTGCCCGAACTGACGCGCCGCCCGGTCGAAGTAGCGCAGCAGCTCCACCGGGAACGGCATCACGAGCGTCGAGTTCTTCTCGGCGGCGACCTCCACGACCGTCTGCAGGAGCCGCAGCTGCATGGCCTCCGGAGTGTCCGCCATGATGCGGGACGCGTTCGCGAGCTGCTGGGCGGCCTGGAACTCACCGTCCGCGGTGATGACGCGCGCCCGCCGCTCGCGCTCCGCCTCCGCCTGCCGGGACATGGACCGCTTCAGGGACTCGGGGAGCTGTACGTCCTTGATCTCGACCCGGTCGATGTGCACACCCCAGCCGGCGGCCGGGCTGTCGATCATCAGGGCGAGTCCCTCGTGCAGCCTCTCCCGGTCGGACAGCAGATCGTCGAGATCGCTCTTGCCGATGATGGACCGCAGCGAGGACTGGGCGACCTGCCCGACCGCGAAGACGTAGTCCTGGACCTCGATGGCCGCCCGCCCGGGGTCGGTCACCCGGAAGTACACGACGGCGTCGACCTTGACCGAGACGTTGTCCTTGGTGATGCCTTCCTGGGTCGGAATCGGCAAGGTCATCACCTGCACGTTCACCTTCCGCATCCGGTCGGCGAACGGGATCAGGAAGGTGATGCCCGGCTGCCGGTGGCCCGGCAGCGCCTTCCCCCAACGGAACACGACCCCGCGCTCGACCTGGTTGACGACCCGCATTCCGCTGCGCAACACGAGCAGCCCCAGCAGGAACACCAGCACGACCACGACGACGGTGCCTTCCATGGCACTTCACTTCCCTCACAGGGTGTCGAAGAGTGACAACCAAGTGGACACCTGGACACGGAACTTCGGATGCGGTGGACGCATCACGAATTCGTCAAGACACGGGAGGCGGCGCCGCGCGTGTCAGCAGGTCTGACGGAGGTAGCCGCTCGTGCCCTTGGGCACGACAAGCTCGTCGCGGCGGACAATGCTCAGTTTGCTGCTCCAGCCGGAACACGCTGCCGACATGCCCTTCGCCGTGTACTCGACCACGAGCACGTTGTTGTCGAACGCCTCGGCGAACTCGCCGCACTCATCCCACTCGCCGCACTCCTCCACCATGGCGAAGTCCAAGCCCACGGACGCACGGTCGGCCACGAGCTCAGCGGTGTTCTTTTGTGCGATGGCCAGGCCCTTCTCGTGCGCGTGCGCAGCCAGCAGCTTCATCAACGCCTCGGCCTGCTCGCCCGTGAGGTATTTCGGGAAGCGGGTGAAGGTGTCGTAGTTGTCGGGCTCGACGGCCTTGTACCCCCTGGCCGCGCACTGGTCGATCCAGCTGTTCAGCTTGGCGGCGATGCGCTTCCGCTTGGCGCTGGTGCGGATGTCCAGGACCGCCTCGTTCCAGTCCTTGTCGTAGACGACGTTCCCTTTGGCGTCGCGCAGCAGCAGGTCGGAGTCCCAGTCACCCTCCGCGTGCTCCTGTGCCTGGAAGGCGTTGATATTGCAGATGTTGTAGAGACCCGGCGCGGGCGGGTCATCGTGGTCGCGACTGACCACCTGAACACCGTTCGGCGGGGTGTACGCGCCGCCGATCTGGTAGTCCCACCGCACGTGCTTCGGCGGTAGCGTCACGTGGGCGGCGGACCCGGACCCGGACCCGGACCCGGACCCGGACGCGGGCGCGGGCGCTGTGGACGCGGACGCGGCGGGCGACCGCGCGTTGTTGTCTGGGTGCGACCAGGTTTTCACTGCCGCGATGCTCAGCCCGACGACGGCCAGGGCTGCGGCGAGACCGATGAGGATGCGCCGACCTCGACGTCCGTGATCGGTTGGAGTCCCGTCCGTTTTCCATGAGTCGGCCACTCCCGGCGCGACCGGTGCGACCGGTGCGACCCGCAGGACCGGTGCGACCGGTGCGACCGGCGCCACCGACACGGTGGAATCCGGCAAGGTCAGGAGCATGCGGTGCAGTTCGGCGAGTTCGGGCCGGGCGGCCGGGTCCTTGTCCAGGCAGCGTTCGGCGATGCTCCGGAGCGGTTCGGCGACTCCGTCCAGGACCGGTGCCTCGTACATCACCTGGTAGCCCGTCAAGTATGGGCTGCTTCCGTCGAACGGACGGTTGCCGGTGGACGCGTACACCAGCAGCGACCCCAGCGAGAAAACGTCCGAGGCGGCGGTGACATCCCGCGGCGAGGCGAACTGCTCCGGCGACATGAACGGCGGGGTGCCGATCAGCCGCCCGGTCACGGTGAGGGCCTGGTTGTCGACGGCGTGCGAGATGCCGAAGTCGATGACGCGAGGTCCGTCCTCGGCCATCAGGACGTTGCTCGGCTTCAGATCACGGTGCACCACACCCGCGCGGTGGATGTCCCGCAGCGCCTCGACCAGCCCCAGCGCGAGTTCGCGCAACTCGCGTCCGCGCAGCGGGCCGTCCTTGGCCACGATGTTCGACAGCGTGCGGCCCGGCACATACAGCGTCGCCATCCACGGCTGTTCGGCGTCCGGATCGGCGTCCACCACCGGGGCCGTGAAAGCCCCGCTCACCCGGCGGACCGCCGCGACCTCCTGCCTGAAGCGCGTCCGGAACTCCTCGTCCTGCGCGTACTGCGCGTGCACGACCTTGACCGCGACCCGCCGTCCCGAGGCCGAGCGGCCCAGATAGACGACACCCATACCGCCACTACCGAGCCGGTCGACCAGCGTATAGCCGCCTATGGACTCCGAATCGCCGGGGCTCAGCGACATCACCGGTCACCTTTCCCATGTGCCGTGCTTCGAAAAGTCGTTCTGGGGCAGAAGGGTAGTACTGAGGTTTGTGAGGAGTCGTTGCTCTGTCGGTCAGGGCGAGCCGCCATGCGGTGCGGCGGCCGGGTCGGAAGTCCGGGGCGCCCCTACCGTTTGATCAGTTTTCGCTGGTTTCGCCCAATCCCGTGGGCGATACGATGAGGCCGTGGGACTGGATCACATCGCGTTGACCGCCCTCGCCGCCCTCGGCGACGATCTCCGCCGCCGCATGTTCGACTTCATACGGCAGGAGCGGCGCCCGGTCACACGCGAGGAGGTGGCCGACAGCTTCGGGATCTCCCGCAAGCTGGCGGCGTTCCACCTGGACAAGCTGGTGGCGACCGGTCTGCTGCAGGCCCACTACGGGTCCCCGGCAGGCATCCGCAAGGTCGGCCGCAGGCCGAAGGTCTACGAGCCGGTGGCCGAGGCCATCGCGGTGAGCATCCCCGAGCGTCGCTACGGATTGCTGGCCGACGTGCTGACCGAGGCCGTCGTGAGCGAGACGGACGGCGAATCGGCCCGGGAGGCCGCGCTCCGCGTGGCGTACGGGCGCGGGGAGAGCCTGGGCGGCGCCGAACGTGAACGCGTACGGCCCGGACGCCTCGGCGCTGAGCGGGGGCTGAGCCTGGCCGCCGAAACGCTCGAGGGGCTCGGTTTTGAGCCGGAGCGTGCCGCTCCCACCCTGCTGCGGCTGCGCAACTGCCCCTTCCACCCCCTGGCGGCCAAGGCCCCCAAACTGGTCTGCGCGGTCAACCGGGCTTTCCTCGCCGGCTATCTGCACGGCCTGGGAAGCGACAGGACCGCCGCGGTACTCGCCCCACGGCCCGGCGCGTGCTGCGTCGAACTGCGTGGCGAGGACGCGACGGAAGGCACTTCGGAGACCGCGCCCACCTGCGACCGGTGAGCAGCCGCCCTGGCCGTCCCTTGACCCTTGGGCCGAATAAGACCAACAATCATTGGTGAAACACCTTACGGGTGAGGTGCCGTATGACGGTGAACAGTGATCTCACGGGTCTGCGTCAGGCGAAGCGGCCGGTCAGCGGTGCGCTGGCGGGGCCGTACGGGCATCCGTTCCATCCGATCCTGGTCACGGTGCCGATCGGGGCCTGGGTGTCCAGCATGGTCTTCGACATCGCCTCCCGGATCGTGCACCGGCCGGGTTTCCTGGCCCACGGGTCCGCCTGGCTGATCGCCATCGGCGTGCTCGGGGCGCTGGCGGCGGCCTGCGTCGGCTTTCTGGATCTGCTCGCCATCCCGACCGGCACACCGGCCTTCCGTACGGGTCTGGTGCACATGGGGCTGAACCTCGCCGTCACGGTCGCGTACGCGGCGGGTTTCGTCTGGCGGCAGAGCTACGGGTACCCGGAGGGGCGGGGTGTCGGGTACGGGCAGCTGGCGCTGTCCGCCGTCTCGCTAGCCGTCCTCGGCCTGTCCGGGTTCCTCGGCGGCAAGCTCGCCTACCGCTACGGCGTGCGGGTGGTCGACGAGTCGGTACAAACCGAGGGCTACCGCAGAACAACCTCCTGACCAACCTCCTGACCAACCTCCTGACCATCGCTCGGTTCCCTCCTGCAGAACCGTTTGGAGCCCGACATGGACATCGCCGCTCTCGTCGTCTGGGTGGTCACCGCCCTCGGCGGCTTCGTTCTCCTCGCCCGCTGGATCGCACGCGGCGGCCTGCGACAGCAGCAGACCGGCACGACCCGCTTCCCGGCGCCTCTCGTCTTCGGCCACTTCCTGCTCGCGGCGGCCGGACTGGTCGTCTGGATCATCTACCTCGCCGTGGACCGGGGAGCTTTGGCCTGGACGTCCTTCGGCATCCTCGTCGCCGTCGCCCTGC
>CBFHCJ010000325.1:0-7524 GCA_965654005.1 uncultured Streptomyces sp.
GGGGGCGGGCGCACGTGCGTGCGGGCGCGCGCGGGCGCGTCACCGGGGGCTGGCGCGTGACGCGCACGCACGCGGGCATGTGCGCACGCGCGCGCCCGCATCAGACCGCGTCAAGACGACGAGGGGGTGGCCTGCTCTCCGTCCTCCACCCGGTACGCCCTGGTCCAGGTGGCCCCGCGACCGCAGCGGGACCGCTCGATCGGTTCCCCGTCCTCGGACACGCCCAGGCCGTCGCTGAGGCGGACGTGTACATGCTCACCCATGAGATGCCGTTTTCCCTTGTCCGGACATCGGACCCCATCGTCACCGCCGCCCCCTCCGATGGCAGTGCCGCAGGTCACACCTCTGAGGGGACCCGGGGCGTGGGATGGGCCACACCCCATTGCGTCGCTCTGACGATTACACTGGGCGCGTGCCTCAACTACGCCTCGCCCTGAATCAGATCGACTCGACCGTCGGTGATCTCGCCGGAAACGCCGAGGCGATCGTCCGTTGGACCCGGCACTCCGCCGAGCAGGGAGCGCATCTGGCCGCGTTCCCGGAGATGGTGCTGACCGGGTATCCCGTCGAGGACCTGGCTCTCAGGTCCTCCTTCGTGGAGGCCTCCCGCGCCGCCCTCCGCGCCCTGGCCGACCGCCTCGCGGACGAGGGCCTCGGGGACATCCCGGTGATCGTCGGCTACCTCGACCGCTGCGAGACCGCCCAGCCGAAGTACGGCCAGCCGGCCGGGGCCCCGCAGAACGCGGCGGCGGTGCTGCACCGCGGTGAGGTGGCGCTCACCTTCGCCAAGCACCACCTGCCCAACTACGGGGTCTTCGACGAGTTCCGCTACTTCGTGCCCGGAGACACGATGCCGGTCGTGCGGCTGCACGGCGTCGACATCGCGCTCGCCATCTGCGAGGACCTGTGGCAGGAAGGCGGCCGCGTACCGGCCGCGCGGACCGCGAAGGCCGGGCTGCTGCTCTCGATCAACGCCTCGCCGTACGAGCGCGACAAGGACGACACCCGCCTCGAGCTGGTGCGCAAGCGGGCGCAGGAGGCCGGCTGCACCACCGCCTACCTCGCCATGATCGGCGGACAGGACGAGCTGGTCTTCGACGGGGACTCGATCGTCGTCGCCCCGGACGGTGAAGTGATCACGCGGGCGCCGCAGTTCGCGGAGGGATGCGTGGTCCTGGACCTGGACCTGCCGGCGGCGGACGCCCTCGAGGCCCGCGACGCAGTCGCCAATGGACAGTGTGTGGACGACGGCCTGCGGATCGACCGCCTGGTGCTGTCCGAGGACCCGCTGCCGGCGTACGAGCCCGAGCACACGGGCGGCTACGCCGACCGCCTCGAGGACGCCGAGGAGGTCTACTCGGCGCTGGTCGTGGGTCTGCGGGCGTACGTGAAGAAGAACGGCTTCGCATCCGTCCTCATCGGCCTGTCCGGCGGCATCGACTCCGCGCTGGTCGCGGCGATCGCGTGCGACGCGGTGGGCGCCGAGAACGTGTACGGCGTCTCGATGCCGTCCAAGTACTCCTCCGACCACTCGAAGGACGACGCGGCGGAGCTGGCGCGGCGGACGGGGCTGCACTTCCGGACGGTCCCGATCGAGCCGATGTTCACCGCGTACATGGACGCACTCGGCCTGACGGGCCTCGCGGAGGAGAACCTCCAGTCCCGTCTGCGTGGCACGCTGCTGATGGCGATCTCCAACCAGGAAGGCCACATCGTCCTCGCCCCCGGCAACAAGTCGGAGCTGGCAGTGGGCTACTCGACGCTCTACGGCGACTCGGTGGGTGCTTACGGCCCGATCAAGGACGTGTACAAGACGTCGATCTTCCAGCTGGCGCGCTGGCGGAACCGCGCGGCGGAGGAACGCGGTCAGACCCCGCCCATCCCGGAGAACTCGATCGAGAAGCCGCCGAGTGCGGAGCTGCGCCCGGGCCAGGTCGATACGGACTCGTTGCCCGACTACCCGGTCCTGGACGCGATCCTGGACCTGTACGTGGACCGGGACAAGGGCGCGGACACGATCGTGGCGGCGGGCTTCGACCGCGAGCTGGTGGTGAAGACGCTGCGGATGGTCGACACGGCGGAGTACAAGCGCCGCCAGTACCCGCCGGGCACGAAGATCTCCGCGAAGGGCTTCGGCAAGGACCGCCGCCTGCCTTTCACCACCCGCTGGGGGGAGCACGCGTTGCGCTCCGGGGGGGCACCACGGTTTCGGGGGTGCCCCCGCGGAGCCCCGCATCGGCCTCGACCTCGGCCTCGACCTCGGCCTGAACGGTCCGGGAAGTTTTCGCAGGGGCCGGTTCGCGGACGATACGGGTCAGATCGGCCGGGGAGGCCGCCTGGTGCGGCCGGTGCGGCCGGTGATAAATCCAGGCGGAGCCCCACGAGGGGTGCAGGGGACGCAGTCCCCGCCGGGTTCCAGGCGCACAGCCCCTGGTGGGTCGAAGGGGCGCAGCCCGGCTAAGACGTGGTGATCTTCACACGCGCCGCCACCGGCAGATGGTCGCTTCCCGTGCGCGGCAGGGTCCAGGAGCTCACCGGATCGATGCCCCTGACCATGATCTGGTCGATCCTCGCCATCGGGAACGACGCCGGCCAGCTGAACCCGAAGCCGCTGCCCGCCGCGCCCTGAGTGGAGCGCATCTGCGAGGTGACCGCGTTGAGCGACCGGTCGTTCATGGTGCCGTTGAGGTCGCCCAGAAGGATCACCTTGCTCAACTCCTCGCCGGCGATGGCCTCACCGAGCGCGTCCGCGCTGGTGTCCCGTTGCCGTGCGGTGAACCCGGCCGCCAGCTTGACCCGTACGGAGGGCATGTGGGCGACGTAGACGGCGATCTCCCCCTCCGGCGTGTTCACTGTCGCCCGCATCGCCCGCGTCCAGCCCAGCTTGATGTCCACCGCCTTCACTCCGCTCAGCGGGTACTTGCTCCACAGCCCGACCGTGCCCTGCACCGAGTGGTACTTGTACGTCGGCGCCAGCGCCTGCTCGTACACCGGGACCGCGGACGCCTTCAGCTCCTCCAGGGCCAGCACGTCCGCGCCGGACGCGGCCACGTCACGGGCGGTACCGGCCGGGTCGGGGTTGTCGGCGTTGACGTTGTGCGTGGCGACGGTCAAATCGCCACCGCTGCTCGTCTTGTCGCCGAACAGCCCTCCGAAGAGGTTCAACCAGACCACCACGGGCACCAGCACGGCGATCAGCGCGGTCGCCGACTTGCGTACCAGCGCGAGGATCAGCAGCAGCGGGACGAAGACCACACCCAGCCAGGGCAGGAACGTCTCCGTCAGACTGCCGAGGTTGCCGATGGTGTTGGGGATCCGCGCGTGCAGCAGCATCACCAGCGCCAGGAGGACCGCGAGGACGGCCAGCACGATGCCGCGGCGCCAGACGCCGCGGTCGTCGCGCAGGACGTCGTACAGGCGCCGGAGCCGGGACCCTCTGCGGTCCGGCTCCTTGCCGCCGCTGTCCGTCTCCGTCATGTACGCCTGCGCCATACCGTCGCCTCACAACCTGCCGTACCACCGTCGTCCCCCCTGGTTACGACCCTAGGGGATGATCGGCTCCGATCCCGCCGTCCCATGACGGCCCTACACGCATGAGGACGAAGAAGGCGGCGTCCGAAGTTCCGAACGAGGCTCAGGAACCGCCCTCTGTGAGGAAACGCGCGCACACCGACCGGAGTCCGTCAGACATCCGTCAGGGATCCGTCAGGATCCGTCAGGAACCGGGCAGGAGTCAGGAGTCGGTGCCCGCGCGCCGCGAACTGAAAGGCCGTAGGCCTTCCAGGACCCTGTCGACGATCTGCTCGGCGAGGCCCTCCTCCAACTCGACTTCGGGGCGCAGTACCGAGCGTACGAGCATGGGGCCGACGATGATGTCGTTCATCAGCTCGACGTCGACATCCCGCCGCAGCTCGCCGTTCTCCTGTCCGCGGCGCAGGATTTCGACCCCGAGCCGACGCCGTGGGGCGACGACCGTGGCGTGGTACGCGGCCCAGATCTTGGGGCTGCTCTTCATCTGCGCCTGCACGTTGTGCAGGATCGCGGAGGAGCGCTTGGCCAGGCCCCGCTGCCGCAGCGACTCCAGGAGCACGACGAGGTCGTCGCGCATGGAGGTGCCGGGCAGCTCGGGGTCCTGGGGCTCGAAGGCGCGCAGGACGTCGACGAAGAGGTCCTCCTTGTTGCTCCACCGGCGGTAGATGGTGGCCTTGCCGACGCCGGCCGTGCGGGCGATGCGCTCTATGGAGAGGTCCGCG
The DNA here is from genome assembly GCA_965654005.1 of uncultured Streptomyces sp. GTDB lineage: Bacteria > Actinomycetota > Actinomycetes > Streptomycetales > Streptomycetaceae > Streptomyces. The sequence continues at coordinate 4,254 of CBFHCJ010000325.1, forward strand.
AGGGGCACGCCGTCCTCGATGAGCTTCATCGCGCCTTCGATGATGGCCCGTTCGACCGCCTCACTGCGGGGGCGCCCGCGCACGCTGCAGTCCTGCTGGGTCCGGCTGTCGGCGAGACTCACGTTCGACTCTCCTTGCTGCGCTGGTCTGGGGTTCCCCCGCTGTACACCGCAACGGGCACCCGGCCCCCCGAGTGCCCGTTCATGACATGCCGTCGGTGCCGTCAGTGGTCCGCCGTCACCAACTCCGTCTCTTCCTTGCCCTTCTGGGATGTGGGCGTCTTCCCGGGCAGGAACAGCACCACCACGAGCGCGCCGAGCAGCGCCACGCCCGTGCCCCACAACGCGGTGACGTGCATCGCGTGCAGGAAGGCGTCATGGGCCGGGGCGACGAGCGCCTTGCCGTGCGGACCGAGCTTCGCGGCCACCCCGAGCGTCGCCTCGATCGACTCGCCCGCGGTGTGACGGACGCCCGCCGGCACGAGGGAGAGGTGGTCCTGGATGCCGTCCCGGTACGTCGTGGACAGGACCGAACCGAGGACGGCGATGCCGAGCGCGCCGCCGACCTGGCGGAAGGTGTTGCTGAGCGCGGACGCGGAGCCCGCCTTCTCGCGGGGCAGCGCCTGCATGATGACCACGCTGGTCGGGGTCATGATGTGCGCCATGCCGGTGCCCATGAGGAAGAAGACGACCTCCAGCACCCAGATCGGCGTGTCCGCCTCGAACGCGGCGAACGCGGCGAGCGTCGCGGCGATCACGAGCAGACCGGCCGTGGTCGTCGCCTTGTTGCCGAACCGGTCGACCAGCAGCCGGGCGCGCGGCGCGAAGATCAGCTGCGCGGCGGCGAGCGGGAGCAGCAGCACACCGCTCTCCAGCGGCGAGTAGCCCCGGACACTCTGGGTGTAGAAGACGGAGAAGAAGGTCACGCCCATCAGCGCGAAGAAGACCAGCGCGATCGCGGCGATGGCGGCGGAGAAGACCTTGTTCTTGAAGTACGTGACGTCGATGGACGGATGGTCGCTGCGCTTCTCGAACACGACGAAGCCCGCGAGAACGGCGAGACCGGCGACGATGGTCGCGAGAACCTTGCCGTCGGTGAAGTCGGCCAGCTGGCCGCCCTTGATGATGCCGTAGACCAGCAGGACCAGGCCGACGACCGACAGGACCACGCCGACGGGGTCGACCCGGCCCGGGTCGGGGTCACGGGAGTCGGGGACCAGCCAGATCATCAGGGCCAGCGCGAGGATCACGATCGGCACGTTGATCAGGAAGACGGAGCCCCACCAGAAGTGGTCGAGGAGCACCCCGCCGGTGATCGGCCCTATGGCGATGGCGAGACCGACGCCGCCGGCCCAGATACCGATGGCCTTGGGCTGCTCGTCGCGCTCGAAGACGTTCATGAGGACCGCGAGCGTCGCGGGCATCACGAACGCCGCACCAAGAGCCCGCGGAACGCGATGAGCTGAGCGGGTGAACCCGACTCGGCGGCGAGCGCCGACCCGGCGCCGAACACGGCGAGACCGGCCAGCAGCGTCTTCTTGCGGCCCAGGCGGTCGCCCAGCAGGCCCGCGGTGAACAGCAGCCCGGCGAAGACGAGAGTGTAGGCGTTGATGGCCCACTCCAGCTCGCTCTGGGTGGCGCCGAGGCCGGTCGGCGCCGGGGTGGAGATGGTCTTGATGGCGACGTTCAGGATGGAGTTGTCGAGCACCACGATCAGCAGGCTGAGCATCAGCGCGCCGAGGATGGCCCACCGACGCCGGTGCACCGCCTCCGGCACCCGCCGCTCGACAGGCGCAGCAGGAGTAGTCATGGGAACGAGCCTAGATCATTTCCGATACGGAACCGTCTCGTATCGGAATCCTTTACGGAGGCCTTAAGAACGGACCTAGGTCGCGGTGGAGAGTGACCTAGGTCCATGGACGCAGGCCCGTGCCCCAGCAGCATGCCGCACCGACGGCCGTGCGGCCTCGCGTGACCCGCGCCGCCTCCCCCGCTCTAGCCGCGCATGGCACGAAGTGCCACCATGGAGGTGATCCGGGGACGCCGTCAGGGCGCCTCGAGATGACCGAAGGAGCCGTTGCGATGACGCAGCTTCCGGCTGCCCAGGGGCAGCCCGCTCAGGGTGCGCTCAAGCCCTCCGACAGCAGCAAGACGCTGTACGGGGGGAAGACCACCCGCCGCATCACCGTTCGCGACCTCACCGCCGCCAAGGAGCGCGGCGAGAAGTGGCCCATGCTCACCGCGTACGACGCGATGACCGCGTCCGTGTTCGACGAGGCCGGCATCCCGGTCATGCTCGTCGGCGACTCGGCGGGCAACTGTCACCTCGGGTACGAGACGACCGTACCCGTCACCCTCGACGAGATGACCATGCTCTCCGCCGCCGTCGTGCGGGGCACCAAGCGCGCCCTGATCGTCGCCGACCTGCCCTTCGGTTCGTACCAGGAGGGCCCGGTGCAGGCGCTGCGCTCGGCCACCCGGCTGGTGAAGGAGGCCGGGGTCGGCGCGGTGAAGCTGGAGGGCGGCGAGCGCTCGCACGGCCAGATCGAGCTGCTGGTGCAGTCCGGCATCCCCGTCATGGCGCACATCGGCCTGACCCCGCAGTCCGTGAACACCATGGGCTACCGCGTGCAGGGCCGCGGCGACGAGGCGGCGCACCGGCTGCTGCGGGACGCCAAGGCCGTGCAGGACGCTGGCGCGTTCGCGGTCGTCCTGGAGCTCGTTCCCGCGGAGCTCGCGGCCGAGGTGACCAGGGTGCTGCACATTCCGACGGTCGGCATCGGGGCGGGCCCCGACACCGACGCCCAGGTGCTGGTGTGGACCGACATGCTGGGGCTGACCGGCGGTCGGGTGCCGAAGTTCGTGAAGAAGTACGCGGACCTGCGGGAGGTCATGGGCAACGCCGCGAAGGCGTTCGCCGAGGACGTCGTGGGCGGAACGTTCCCGCTGGAGGAGCACTCGGTCCACTGAGGATCCATGCTGGAGCCCTCGGACCACCAGCGATCCATGGAGGGGCACTCGGACCACTGAGGACCACATGAGATCCCTCTGAGCCACTGCGGCACCAGGTCGACCCGCCGATCTTCCCCCGTCGGCGGGTCGGCCCCTTTTCGCGCCTGAAACCCTCGCCGACAAGCGGCGCAAGTGGAAAGGCGCGCCGCCGCCCATGCCCAGGCCGGCCGGCGATTTCATCAGCTCTTCACCGCGGTGTGCGGGAATGCCCCGGGCCCCCCCGGCGAACCCCGGGGCCGTGGGCCGTAGCGCGATGGGTG
>CBFHCJ010000326.1:0-7514 GCA_965654005.1 uncultured Streptomyces sp.
CGCTCGACTTCCCGGCGGGCCGTGATCAGCTTCTTGTTCATGGTCACTTCCCCGTCCGGTCGGCGCGGATCTGGCGGATGAGCAGGTACGACACGCAGCCGCCGACCGCGACCGCGACGGCGGTCAGGGCGATGGCGAGGAACAGGCCGGTCAGCACGCAGGCGCAGGCGGCACCGCCGACGACCCACGCGGCGACCTTCCCGGCGGACGGGCCGCCGGCCTTTCCGTGCGAGCAGCTGCACGCGGCGGGGGAGTGGGCCGCCGGGGTGGCCGCGTTCACGGCCTGGACCACGGCGAGGATCTGCGCGATCTGTGCGGCCTGCGCCTCCGACTCGCGGACGTCGGCCACGGCCTGGCGGATGTCGACGGCGCTCATGCCGACACCTCCCCGGCGGCGATGGTCAGCGTGCCGTCCTCGGCCTTGACCAGGTGTCCGGCCGTGACGAGCTTGCCGACCGTCTTGGACACCGTGCCCTTGGCGAGCCCGGAGGCGTCGACCAGGTCCTTCTGCCGGACCGGGCCACCGGCCGCGCGGACCGCGTCGAGAACCGCGGCTTCCGCCTCGGTCCGCGCGGCCGGGATCGCAGCCGCGGGCGCGGTCTCGGTGGGCGGGGCGATCAGGAAGTCGCCCGTGTCCTTGACCAGCCGAAGGGCGGGCCGTTCGGCCGGCGCTTCGGCCGCGACCGCCGACCGGCGCCAGATCGGGCGGTCCGGGAGGGCGATCACGTCGGCCGGGGAGAAGGCTCGGGTGTTGATCGGGTTGGGCGCGACCTTGGGCCCGGACCGCAGCATCGCGACGCCCGGCATCGGCAGGTCGTGGGCGTGCCAGCCGCGTTCGGTGGCGTCCTCGCCGAAGACGACGCGGGACTCGCCCGAGGTGCTGAGCGCGAGCGCGGCCCGGTAGGTGATCTGCGCGCTGATCTGCGGGTCGATGCCGCCGTTCTTGTCCATGGTCGGCTTCTGCGTGGCCCAGATCAGGATGATCTCAGCGGCCCGCGCCATGCGCGCGAGGGTGCGCAGGTTCTCCATGATCCGACCCCAGTCAGGGTCTCCCGGATCGTCCTCGCCGCCCTTCGCCCGGGGCTTCCGGGACATGGCGATGACCTCGGCTCCCTCGTCCACGAACACCGTGATCCGGGGCCGGTTGGAGCTGATCTGGATCACGTCCTGACCGCGCGGGATCACCTCCAGGCGCTCGTGCATCTCCTCGACCAGGTCGTCGGTCAGGTCGAGGACGTCCTCCGCGTACACGGCCGTCCGGGCACGGTGCTTCCAGTTCAGGGCCTCAACGCGCTTGGGGTCGATGACGACCAGGCGGTGATCCTCGGTCTCCGACGCCTCAGCGAGGATCGCCCGCGTCGACCAGCTCTTGCCCGAGCCGGACGTACCGGCGATCAGCATCCGGCGACCGAGCGGGACCATGACCGGCTCGCCCGTGACCGTGTCGACACCCCACGGGGCGCCGGGAGTCCAGCCGGTCAGCTCGATGCCGTCGGCCGCGCTGCGGGTCCGCAGCGTGATCGTGGCGCGGTCGCCGTGGGTGCCGGGCTTGATCTCCATGCGGAGATCCGTCCGGGCCCCGAGCATCGCGCGGACCTCATCCGCCTTGGCGCGGAACGTCTTCGGGGTCCACCGGCCATCGAGGCGGACGTGCGAGACGAGCCCGGCCGGGGTGACCTCAACCGGCGTCGTGACCGTGCCGGACAGCCCGCGCTCGTCGGCGTGCTGAACCCAGTACGACGGATCGAGCCGCGCGACCAGGCGCTGTTCCTCGGCCGACAGCGCTTCGTCGACCGGCACCGTGACCGTGCGCCGACCGAGCCACAAAGCGCCGGCGTTCAGCGCGATCAGCCCGGCGGACACCGAGCCCGGCCAGATCACCCAGTGCTCGGCCGTCGACAGCAGCCACGACGACACCCCGGCGGGGATGACGTGGGCGGCGTGCGCCTTGACCGCCACGGACTTGAGCGTGTTCGGGTAGTTCTTCTTCGCCGCCGTGACGTCGTTCTTCGCGGCGTTCCGGTGAGCCCGCGCGGCCTTGTCGGCGGTGCGCGCCGCGCGGCGCACGGAGGAGAACGGGTTGTTCGAGTCCTTGCGGGCGATCTTCCGCTGCGCGGACGCCTGCCGCTCGGTCACCCGAGCCGAGCTGTACTCGCGCTGCGCGGCGATCAGCGCCTTCAGGTGCTCCGGGGTCCGGAGCTGCATCCGGCGGTCCGCCTCAGCGTCCCAGCGGGCCGCGAACGGCGCGCACGCCGGGGAGAGCGCATCGGCCACATTGGTGGCCGACTCGCCCGCCGACTTGGCCGCAGACGTGATCTTGCTGAACACTTCCTTGGAGTCCACGAGATTCCCTTCACGGATCGTGGATGAGGGCCGGATCTTCCGTTAGCGCGGGGGGTCCGGCCCGCCTGGTTTGGGGGGTTTCCTCCCCCTCGGAAACCGCCGGTTGCGGTTTCCGGGTGGAAACCGCGCGTGACCTGCGGGTTTCCGGTTTCCCTCCGTTGAGAGGAGGGGGGCCCTACGCGTACGCGCGCGAGGCGGGGTCGGTTTCCGGGGTCCGAGTCAGCCTCGGCCCCACAACATCACGGTCGTGGTGGACAGTCCCGTCTTCGCTGCAATCCGGCGGATCGAGACCCCCGCCTGAACCGCCTTGAAGACGAGCGGTCGAAGCTCGTCGTCGGCCCGCCGGAGTTCGTCCTTGGCGATCATCCGGCGCTGCCCCGGAGCCTCCAGGGCGCGCTCTGCCTCGGCCAGTTCGGCCGCTTCGTCGTTCATGCGTCTTAGTGTGCCACAGGTACGCCCGGGGTCAAGCCTGCCGCGCCGATCGGATCAAGAATCGCTGTGCGCCCGCCTGCGGACCGAACGCGCCGCCCCAAGCCCGAGAGTCCGGCCGGACCCTGACAGCGGCTCAGAACGCCGTTTGTGGCCGCTCTTGGCGGGCGCCTGCCGGTCACTACGCCTCCGGCGGCCCTCCGGGGGGCCACCGCTCCCAGAGGGGTGGGGGATCGCGGGTGTCTGCGGGTCCGTGGGTGGGTCGGCGGGGAGCGGGGAGTTCCCTCCGGTCGGACGACCCTCCGCACCATGCCGCACGACCGCACGGGGCGGCTCCGCAAGCTCCGCCACCCCGCACGCCCGCACGGCCCACCGTGAGTGCCGCCCGACCGGAGGGAACTCCCGCTGACCCCCGCCTTGCGAGGGCGAGCGCGAAAGGCCGGCGGAACCCGAGCACCGCCCGCGGCTTCCCCGCCGTGCAAATGCTGCGCTCCGCCGACGACGACCAGGAGCACGAGCACGACCAGGACGACGACGCCGACCGCGACCGCCGCCGTACACCTCTGGCACTTTCGACCGCCCGCCGACCGAACAGCCCGCTCGAACGAATCCCCCACCTTTGCATCACGATCCGCAGGCCCACCGACCGCAGTACAAACCCCGCTACAGAACACACCCAGGCATTCCCAACGAGCCGGACCCGAACAAGATCGTTACGCCCACACCTCATGCATTCCAGCAAGATCAACACGGGCACACCTCTTGCACTTCGGCACCGCGCCGTCTGACCTGCGCGGAAACGACGACGCCGCAGGCAACCCACAGCGTGGTTTCCCTGCGGCGATCCCCGGCAGCGGAGGACCAAGGTATCGGCACTTCCAGCGCCGATACGGACCACGACAACGAGCGCCAGGACGTGGCCGCCGACACCCCCGACCGCCCTCGGTCGGGACGCCGAAGACCGTCTTCGGCGATAGCTTGCTCCGCTCGCGGAAGCTCCCCTTCCCGCCCAACTTGCTGCCGCAGATCGGGGCAGCGAGTTGTGGGTTACTGACGTCAGTAACGCCCGGCCGGGGACGGCCGAACGCCCCGCCGGCCGATGGCAGGCGGGGCGTTCTGGGGTCGGCAGAAGCCGACAGCGAGTTAGTGCTTACTGGGGTCAGTTACGCGTCGGCCTGGTCGTCCGGGTCGGGCGCCGGGAGGACGTCGCGCCCCCACTGGAGACCCCACGACTCGACCAGCTTCCGGACCGCCGCGACGCCCCCGGACTCCGCCGCCTTGAGCAGCGCGAGCCGCCGACCGCGCACCGGGACGACGTGCTCATACCAGGTGTCGCGCGGGATGATCGCGATCGGCTCGCGCTTCTCCTCGCCCTCGTCGGCCGCGATCTCCTCGTCCGTCCGGTCGTCCACGACGCCGAGTTCGGCGAGCAGCGCCTTCATGCCGTTGGACAGGTACATCTTCCGGACGCCGAAGACGCCGTACTCGCGTTCCTGCCACGCGGCCACCGCGTCGGCCTCACCGGTCGCGGCGAGGTCACCGAGCTGGAACGGTCCGAGCCGCCCGGCCTTCCGGCCGGTCTTGTCGCCGCCGAACGCCAGCTCGGCCGCGAGCCCGTCCAGCGGTTCGGTCCGGGCCTGGTCGCCGTCCTTGAACAGGTACCGCCCGACCGCCCCGGCCTCCGTCACGTCGATGTGGTCGACGCGGACGCCGTGGCCGCGTCCCTTGCAGGCGCAGCCCGGCTTGTCGCACGAGTCGGACGGCCGGTAGCCGCCCGCCGCGACGACCGCGCGAGCCCAGCGGGCCGACATGGCGTCCGCGAACGCGTCCACCTCGTCCGGCGTCAACGGCCGCTCGGTGAACCACATCGCGTGGAAGTGCAGGTGGAAGCCCGTGGCCTCGCCCCACGTGTCCTCGAACGCCCGCAGGACGCCGATGATCCCGTGGGCCTTCTTGGCGCGCTGCCACATCTTCCCGGACCGGTGGCCGTACGCCCCGGACCACCCGTCGTGCAGCACGGCGACCAGGCCGCCGCGCTCCCGGCGGCGCAGCGTGCCGAACGGCAGCCGCTTGAAGTGCCGGAGGGTGTGGGCGCTCATCACGATGCCGCCGCCGTTGGCCACCCAGGCTTCGGCACCCTGCTGGGCGTAGTCGGCGCGGGCGGCCAGGATGCGGCCCGCGCACCACACGCACATGTGGACCATGCCGCAGGTGGCGACGCCCGCGAACGAGGCGCCGGACGGCCCGGCCTGGACCGTCGCGCCGCCCGCGATCAGCTTCCGGCCGCACGCGCAGAAGGTCGGCCCCTGGCTCACCCGCTGGTGACGCTCGCGCCGCTCGAACTTCTCGTCGCGGCCCTGCGCGGCTTCCTGTTCTGAGGGGCGCTGCGCCCCCTCAGACTCCCCAGCGTCCCCGGTGGCGCACCCCCTCTGACCTGCGCGGGTTGCAGTTTCCACGGAGGTACCAAGGCGCCGACCGGATTTGGGCTGGGACCGTCCGGCCTCACCGGTCGCGGGGGGGAGGGGCGCGCCCTTGGCGATCGCCCGGCGGGCCGCCGACCGGCACGCCTCCGAGCAGTACACCTTGGGACGTTTTCCGGGGATATGGGCGATCGGGGTGCCGCAGTGGCACCGGGGGCCGCGCCCTGGAACGGCAGCGGCCTCGCTCTGTACGCTCGTCACGAGCAACGTTCTCCACTCGGTCTGGTCGGGTGAGGGAGCGGCAGGCCCCGGAATCTCACCTCCGGGGCCTGTGCTCTTTGTGGTGCCCGATCATGCCGCAGGGTGTACCTGTGTGCAACAGTGGCGCGCCGGTTTTCGTGTGACTGATGTGACTTGACGGAGCGTAGGAAGCCCCGCCGACCAAAAGGCCGGCGGGGCTTCGGTGTTCCGGGCGAGCGGGTCAGATCACGGTGACGCCACCCTCGTCCTGGTCGGGCCGGGGCCGTACGGACACCCGCAGCGTGCCGTCCTGCTGCGGCTCCATCGAGACGGCGTGCCAGGAGCCGTCAGGGCCTCCGAGGGCGTCCGCCTCGAACGCGGCGGCCGGGATGTCCATCGAGCCGCCGTGGTGCATCAGGATCGCCACGAGCATGGCGTGCGACAGGTCTTCGGGTCGGTGCGGGAGCTTCATCGGTCGGCCCCCTCAGTCCTGGTAGGCAAGCGGGGAGAGCGCGGAGTGGACCGTGGCCAGGCGGCTGGCGAGCTGTCCGGCGTCGGCGTTGGCCGACTCCAGGGCGCGGAGCGCGGTGTGGACCTCCTCAGAGCCGTCGCCGCCCTTGTCGCTGCGGATGCGCTCGTTGGCGTGCAGGCGCTCGATGTGACGGGCGATCTGGTCAAGCGCCTGCGGCAGCGTGGCCGCCAGCCGTTCGAGGCTGCCCACGACGTCGTAGGCGTCGCTGGGGTACTCCCAGTCCAGGCCGGGGGTGGACAGGGTGGCGTGGTTGATCGCGCGGATCGCCTCGGCCGCGTCGGCAGCGAGCTGGGCGGGGGTCTTCGGGTCGGTCATTGGTCGAGTCTCCTCGGGTGGGACCGGGGGCGCCGGCCGTTCGGCAGGCGCCCCCTCTGGCGAGTGGTCAGGCAGCGGGAGTGAGTCGGGCGGCGAGCTGGGCGACGGCCGCGAGGATGACGCGAACCTCCGCCTCGGTCGGCGGGAGCGCGGCCGGGCCGGGGACCGGCGCCGGGGGGACCGGCGCGGGGGCCGGGGCCGGGCGGCGACGCAGGGCCACCGCCAGGACCACGAGGCTGACCGCCACGGTGGCGAGGTAGGCGAGGGCGATCACGCGGCCTCACCCTCGATCCGCATCTGGCCCTTGCTGGGCTGAGCACCGCGCGCCTTGGCGAGCTGGCCGTAGACGCCGCCGACGTACGAGGCGGACCGGGTGGCGCGGGTGGCCGCCTCACGGACGGTCAGACCGGCTTCCCACGCTGCCTCGATGGCGGCACGGGCCGCCTTGGCGTCCAGTCGGCCGGTGGCCGTGTCCGCCTCGGCGGGGGCCGGTACGGACCGCAGGGGCTCCACCTGTTCGACCTGCGGCGTCATGGTGGACACGACAGGGTCGGCCGCGTGGTCGTACACCGTGTCCGCCTCTTGGACCACGACCGGCGCCGGGGCCGTGTCCACCGTGTCCGCCTCAGCCGGGGCCGGGGTGGACACGGTGGCGGTGTCCACCACCTTCTCCGCTGCCAGGCGCACGGTCTCCGCGAACTTCACCCGGTACGGCGAGGCCGCCTCAGCGAGGACGAACAGGAGCGTGGGCGGCACGACGTGCAGCACGATCCCGGCGGGGTCGAGCGCGGCGACCGCCTCCCAGCCGTTGAGCGCCACGGTGGTGGCACCGGCGAACCAGCGGAGCCGAGTTGCCCACGGTCCGGCGTCGAGCCCGTAGCGGGACAGCACCGCGTCGCCCATGAGCGCCGCCAGGAGCGCGAGGTCGACCGCCGGGGCGAGGAACCACGCGATCGGGTCCTGCACGCCGTGACCGGCCGCGAAGTCGTGGATGTTCTGGAGGCTGAACGCCATCGTCAGCAGCGCGACGACCAGGAGCACGGCGTCCATCACGCGGCCCGCCGTACGGGCCGTGTTGACCGCCGACTCACGTTCGGCGGACTCCAGGTCAGCGACCTTGTTGGACGCCTCCCAGATCTTGACGTCCGTGTCGGCCGCGCCGTCCGCCGCGAGCCGGAGCCGCTCGACTTCCCGGCGGGCCGTGATCAGCTTCTTGTTCATGGTCACTTCCCCGT
>CBFHCJ010000327.1:0-7478 GCA_965654005.1 uncultured Streptomyces sp.
ACCGGGTTGTTCTTGGTACGGCGGGACAGCACCTGCATGACCCGCTCGATCTCCTTCTCGCGCCCGATGACCGGGTCGAGCTTGGACTCACGAGCGGCCTGGGTCAGGTTCCGGCCGAACTGGTCCAGGACGAGAGAGGTCGAGGGTGTGCCCTCGGCCGGGCCGCCCGCGGCGGCGGTCTCCTTGCCCTGGTAACCCGACAGCAGCTGGATGACCTGCTGACGGACACGATTGAGGTCTGCGCCCAGCTTGACCAGGACCTGGGCAGCGACGCCCTCGCCCTCACGGATCAGGCCGAGCAGGATGTGCTCCGTGCCGATGTAGTTGTGGCCCAGCTGAAGAGCCTCGCGGAGCGACAGCTCCAGGACCTTCTTGGCACGGGGAGTGAAGGGGATGTGGCCCGAGGGCGCCTGCTGGCCCTGGCCGATGATCTCCTCCACCTGCTGGCGGACCGCCTCGAGCGAAATCCCGAGGCTCTCCAGGGCCTTAGCGGCGACACCCTCACCCTCGTGGATCAGGCCCAGGAGGATGTGCTCGGTGCCGATGTAGTTGTGGTTGAGCATCCGGGCTTCTTCCTGAGCCAGGACGACAACCCGCCGCGCGCGGTCGGTGAACCTCTCGAACATCGTTAATCGCTCCTCAGAGCGGTCAGGCAGTGGGGGGAACTTCCCCTCCCTGTCCTTCCGCAGCTTAGTCCCGCAAGCGGGGACCGCTCATTCCAACTGCCGACACCGTCCTTGGCCTCCTGACCCCGAACGCCGACATCTGCTCCAACCCGATGGTGCGAGACGATGTTCCCGCAGGCCAGACAGATACCCCACTCGCCAGTACGCCGATGGCGAACGTGAGACGGTCCTTCCTGCGTGTCGCCCCCTCCCACTAGGGATGTCTTACCCGCACGCACGGACACTCCATGCCGCGCACGCCGGTTCCCTCCGCTACGGGCGAACATCCTTGCGCCGCCGAACACCCCCGTACGCCCCCTTTTCCGGCACTCTGCGCAATCAATTCACCACTCAGCGTAACCCGGGAGCGAATCCGGCTGTTTCTCTCGGCATGGCCCACAGCATTCCTCTCTCCCGAAGGCCGTTCACCCCGGGCGACGCGGTGCGTCGGTGGTACGAGAACGAACTGGGCTGGGCGACCGTGCCCGGAGAGCCGGTACGGCTGGTCACGGGGGTGCGCTTCGACGTCCTGGAGGTCCCCGCGGAGGCGGGGCCGGCCGCGCTGCGGCATCTGGCACCCGGGTCCCCGGTGGCGCTGCACGGAGAGCGGATGCGACTGCTGGTGGCCGCGGGCAGCGCGGAGGAGCTGCCGGGGCTGCTCGACTGGCTGGAGTGGGGGGCGCTGCCCCTGGACCTCACGGCGACGGGCGCGGGCGGGTGCATCGAGGCGCCGCTGCCGCCGGGACGACCCCCCGTCGCGGCCGTCCCGGGACCGGCCCGCACCCCGGGGTCCCGGCGGCTTCCCCCGAGCCGAGCCGCTTCACAGGGGGCCGCCGTCTGGCTGCGGCCCCCCGAGCCGGGGTGCGATGTCGAACTCTTGCTGCCGACGCTGTCGGCCTTGGGGGGCGGTGGGGGCGCCCCCGATCTGGTACGGCTGGTCGACACGATGGCAACGCAGTGCCACCGGGTCCGGCTGCGGCGCTCGTGCGCTCAGCCGTTCGCCTTCTCGTAGGCCTCGCGGATGGACGCCGGAACACGGCCACGGTCGTTGACCTCGAGTCCGTTCTCCTTCGCCCAGGCGCGGATCTGCGCGGTGTCCTGGCTGCCACCGGCAGCGACACGGGCCTTGCCGCGCCCGCCGGCCGCACGACCTCCGGTACGACGACCGCCCTTCAGGAAGGGGTCGAGAAGGCCACGCAGCTTGTCCGCGTTGGCGGTCGTCAGATCGATCTCGTACGTCTTGCCGTCCAACGCGAACGTCACGGTCTCGTCCGCCTCGCCACCGTCGAGGTCGTCGACAAGAAGGACCTGAACCTTCTGTGCCACCGGATTTCCTTTCATCGATAACTTCAGGGCCGAGGGTCTGCGGCCTGTGCCGCTTGTTTCGCGTCCCCTGTTATATGCAGTACTGCAGTACGTCGGAAAGCAAACCGCTTTTGCCGGAAAAACACAAACCCCCCGGGAGAGGTTGACGGACGGCCCGGAGACCGGAAACATGCGCGTTTCGGACATAGGGAACCCGGGCAACGCGCCTCCGGCTGAAGGGCGGTCGAATAGTTCCGGGCGATCCGGTGTTCGATCCCTTGCCGATCCCTTGGATCCCAAGGCGCCCCCTGGGAACCGCGGGATCCCTCTGGATCCCTCTCGATCCCTTACGATCCCTCGGCGATCACAGATGCAGAAGCATCCGGCTGTTGCCCAAGGTGTTCGGTTTCACTCGTTCGAGACCGAGGAACTCCGCCACGCCCTCGTCATAGGAACGCAACAGTTCGGCGTACACATCGGTGTCGACGGGCGTCTCACCGATCTCGACGAAGCCGTGCTTCCCGAAGAAGTCCACTTCGAAGGTCAGACAGAAAACGCGGCGAACGCCGAGCCAGCGGGCGGTCTGCAGCAACTTCTCCAGCAACTGATGCCCAACGCCGAGACCCTTCGCCTCGTGCGTGACCGCGAGAGTGCGGACTTCCGCCAGGTCTTCCCACATGACGTGCAGGGCGCCGCAGCCCAGGACCTCGCCGCTGTCGTCGCGTTCCGCCACCCAGAACTCCTGGATGTCCTCGTAAAGCGTGACCGTCGCTTTGTCGAGCAGGATGCCGCGCCGGACGTAGGCGTCGAGGAGGCGGCGCACCGTCGGGACATCGCTCGTCCGGGCCCGGCGGACTGTGACGGCTTTTGCGGCGGCTTCGGAGCTCTCTGCTGGCATGAGCGGACGCTATCGCCCGGTACGGTCCTCGGCCGAGGCGGGGTTCTTCTCACCGGGCGTCTTCGCCGGGTTCTCCCCCGGGTTCTCCCCCGGGTTCTCCCCCGAGGGATTCGGGGGATTGAGCGTCCGGGGCGGGCGGGGTTTCGGCTCTCCCGGTGTCCTGGGTGCTCTCGGGGCCCTGCACGATGCGTACGGCGTCCCGCAGTGCCTGTCGCTGCTCCTCGCTCATCATGCCGAAGAAGGCCACGAGTGCGGCGGCGGGGTTGTCGCTCTGCGACCAGGCGTCGTTCATCAGCGCGGCCGCGTAGGCGGCACGAGTGGAGACCGCCTCATATCGATAGGCCCGGCCTTCCGCCTCACGGCGGACCCAGCCCTTCTGATGGAGATTGTCCAAAACGGTCATCACCGTGGTGTACGCGATGGACCGTTCCTGCTGAAGATCTTCCAGGACTTCTCGAACGGTCACCGGGCGGTTCCACTTCCACACCCGCGTCATGACCGCGTCTTCGAGATCTCCCAATGGACGAGGCACGCTCAGCACAATAGTGGGAGATGTCACCAATGGCCTGTTGAACGTGCACTTAAAGGGCGAACAGCAACAAAAAGGGCGTACGACCCGTAAAGCGACCGAGTCGTACGCCGGGGGGTGAGGGGCGGCGCGGGAGGTGGAGGGGTGCGCGCGGGTCCTCCGATCAGGCCTCGGCGTCCGGAGAGACCTTGCGGATGCTCTCCGCACGGGCGAGGGCCGCGTCGACGAAGGCGTCCTCCTTGGCCTTGTTGGCACCGCCCTGGGTCTTCACTATCACTCTGATGACCCCGATGAAGAACACGGCCATGACGATCGGGGGCACGAGCGCGGAGACGTAGTCCATGCCTCCAGGGTAGCCAGGGCCTCCGATGGATCCCGGTCGGGTCTGGATCCCGTGGATCCCGGTCGGGCCTGGATGCCGGTCGTGTCTGGATCCCGGTCGGGTCAGCCGACGGCGAGTTGCCGGCTGTGCGCGCGCGGCTCCGGCTTCCGTTTCGGCGGGAAGACCTCGCCAGGGGTGGGGATGGGGCGGCGCGACGGGCCCGGGGCCTGCGGCTCTCGGCGTGGGGCGGGCTTCTCGGGCTTCTCGGGCTTCTCGGCGGGTTTGCGGGGCGGCTCCTTGGCCTGCTCCTCCGCGCTCGCACGGCCGCCCGGGAGCGCCGTGAGACGGGCCCGGGAGGCCGGGACCGCGGCCGAACGGGGGGTGAGGCGGGCCCGTACGTCACGCTCGGCGACGGCGCGGCAGCGATCGAGCAGAGCGGCGGCGGCGGGCGTACCGCGCAGGGCCCGCAGGGCGGCGAGGTCGTCGGGGACCGGGCGGTAGCCGGCACGCAGAGCGTCCTCCAGGAGGGCGAGGTAGCCCCTGGAGGCGCCGGGGAGGGCGGCCCGGTACCTGGCGAGGTCGGCCAGCAGGAAGGCCCTCAGACGGGCACCCTCGCGCACCGCCTCGTCGAGGGACCTGGCGAGGCGGAGGCAGTCCTGGACGTCCTCAGGGGAGGCGGTACGGGGCTGGAGGGCGAGGGCGAGGGCTCGGCGGAGCACGCGCAGCTCCTCCGCGCCGAACGCCAGGCCGCCGCGGGATCCGTGTGGCGTGGGCATGCGGGGACGCTACCGCTAATCGGACAAAACGGACCTGCTTGGGGTGCCGTGTCGCTCTGGGGTTCCCCCAGGTGGGGGCGAGCCTCCGCCTTCTCACCGTAGGAGGTTTCGGCTCCACGGCGAGTAGCTTCCCAGGTCGTAAGGGTCGTGTGTCGTTTCTCGCGTAGTTCCCCGCGCCCCGGAGGGGCTCACATACGTGACACGTTCCGTTCGTACACCAAGCGTAGGCCGATCAAGGTCAGCCACGGCTCGTGTTCGTCGATCACCGAGGACTCGCCCAGGACCATGGGGGCCAGCCCGCCCGTCGCGATGACCGTGACGTCGTCCGGGTCGTCCGCCAGTTCGCGGGCCATGCGGCCGACCACCCCGTCGACCTGGCCCGCGAAGCCGTACACGATGCCCGCCTGCATCGCCTCGACCGTGTTCTTGCCGATCACCGCGCGCGGGCGGGCCAGTTCGATCTTGCGGAGCTGGGCGCCGCGGACGCCGAGGGCCTCGACCGAGATCTCGATGCCGGGGGCGATGACGCCGCCCACGTACTCACCGCGCGCCGAGACCGCGTCGAACGTCGTCGCCGTGCCGAAGTCCACCACGATCGCCGGGCCGCCGTAGAGCTCGACCGCCGCCACCGCGTTGATGATGCGGTCGGCGCCGACCTCCTTCGGGTTGTCCATCAGGATCGGGACGCCCGTCTTGATGCCGGGTTCGACCAGGACGGCGGGGACGTCGCCGTAGTAGCGGCGGGTGACCTCGCGCAGCTCGTGCAGGACGGACGGGACCGTCGCGCAGATCGCGATGCCGTCGATGCCGTCGCCCAGCTCGTCGCCGAGCAGCGGGTGCATGCCCATCAGCCCCTGGAGGAGCACCGCCAGTTCGTCCGCCGTGCGGCGGGCGTCCGTGGAGATACGCCAGTGTTCGACGATGTCCTCGCCGTCGAACAGGCCGAGGACGGTGTGTGTGTTGCCTACGTCGATGGTCAGCAGCATGGGCCCACCTACTCCGCCGCTCGCAGGTCCAGACCGATGTCCAGGATCGGGGAGGAGTGAGTGAGCGCCCCGACCGCCAGGAAGTCGACGCCCGTGTCCGCGTAGGCCTTGGCGTTCTGCAGGGTCAGGCGGCCCGACGCCTCCAGGAGGGCGCGGCCCTTGACGATCGCCACCGCCTCCTCGCATTCGGTCGGCGCGAAGTTGTCCAGGAGGATCAGGTCCGCGCCCGCGTCCACGACCTCGCGCAGCTGGTGCAGGGTGTCGACCTCGACCTCGATCGGCACGTCCGGGAACATCTCGCGGACCGCGTCGAAGGCCTGCTTCACGCCACCGGCGGCCACGACGTGGTTGTCCTTCACCAGCGCCGCGTCCGACAGGGACATGCGGTGGTTGACTCCGCCGCCGCAGCGGACCGCGAACTTCTCCAGGGCGCGCAGGCCCGGCGTCGTCTTGCGGGTGTCCCGTACGCGCGCCTTGGTGCCCTCCAGGACGTCCGCCCACGCGCGCGTGGCCGTCGCGATGCCCGAGAGGCGGCACAGGATGTTCAGCGCGCTGCGCTCCGCGGTCAGCAGGTCGCGGGTGCGGGTGGTCACGGTCAGGAGCTTCTGGCCGGCCTCGACCCGGTCGCCGTCGTCCACGTGGCGCTCGACCTCGAACTCGTCCGTGCAGACCACCGAGATCACCGCCTCGGCGACCCTGAGGCCCGCCACCACGCCGGCGTCGCGCGCGGTGAAGTCGCCCGTGGCGACCGCGTCCTCGGGAATCGTCGCGACCGTGGTCACGTCCACGCCGTGGTCCAGGTCCTCCTGGATCGCGATGCCCGCGATGTCCTCGACCTCCACCGGGTCGAGTCCGGCGTCGGCCAGGATCTGGGCGAGCGCGGGGTCGAGCCCGCACTCTGCGTACTCCTCGTAACCCTCGTCGCCGCCACAGCCACAGCCGTCGCCGCAGCCGCCGCTGGACACGAGGGGAAGGTCAGGGGTGCTCACTTTGTCACTGCTCCTGGGGACGCGGGTGCTGCGGGATCGGGGGGAAGTCTGCGGTGTCGGTGGTGCTTACCGCCAGCGATCGGTCGGGATTCAGCCGTACGACGATGTGGCGGCGCCAGGCGGTGTCGTCGCGCACCGCGTGGTCCTCGCGCCAGTGGCAGCCGCGGGTCTCCTCGCGCAGGAGGGCGGCGGCGACCAGCACCCGGGACACGCACAGGAGGTTGGTGGTCTCCCAGGTGTCGACGCCGGGCTCGGAGGTCTTGCCGTTCTCGTCGAGGGCGTCGCGCGCGTCACTGTGCAGCCGCTGGAGGCGCTCGGCGGCCTCCCGCAGCGACCGCGCGGACCTGAGGACTCCGGCGCCGTCCGTCATGATCCGCTGGATCGTGAACCGGTCCTCCGGGGCGAGCAGCGGGTGCGCGGGCTTCTCGGGGTACGGGACGGGTTCGGGCACGCGCGCGTGGAGGCCGTTCTCCGCGTGGCTCGCCACGATGTCGGCGGCGATGCGCTCGGCGTAGACCAGGCCTTCCAGGAGCGAGTTGGAGGCGAGCCGGTTGGCGCCGTGGACACCCGTGCAGGCGACCTCGCCGCACGCGTACAGACCCGGCACGGTCGTCCGGCCGTGGGAGTCGGTGCGCACGCCGCCGGAGGCGTAGTGGGCGGCCGGGGCGACCGGGATCGGCTCGGTGACCGGATCGATGCCGTTGGCGCGGCAGGCTGTCAGGATCGTCGGGAAGCGGTGCTCCCACATGTCGGCGCCGAAGTGGCGGGCGTCGAGGAACATGTGCTCGGCGTCCTGCTCCTGCATACGGCGCAGGATGCCCTTGGCGACGATGTCCCGTGGCGCCAGTTCGGCCAGCTCGTGCTGCCCGACCATGAAGCGCACCCCGTCAGCGTCCACCAGGTGGGCGCCCTCGCCGCGCACCGCCTCGGAGACCAGCGGCTGCTGGCCCTCCGCGTCCGGGCCGAGGAACAGCACGGTCGGGTGGAACTGCACGAACTCCAGGTCGC